>NZ_JAJKHN010000003.1:0-117878 GCF_020982715.1 Bacteroides sp. 1_1_30 | reverse complement strand
GGTGGCGGAATTGGTAGACGCGCACGTTTCAGGTGCGTGTGTCGAGAGGCATGCAGGTTCGAGTCCTGTTCTGGGCACCCATCTTTCAGAATTCTGAATGACGAAATTTAGTTTGCGGAAATAGCTCAGTTGGTAGAGCATAACCTTGCCAAGGTTAGGGTCGCGAGTTCGAGTCTCGTTTTCCGCTCCATATAGACATAAGGTTGTCAGTCGATAAGATTGGCAACCTTTTTTTATTTATGATTGATGAATTCTGATTTATATATGGTTGAATAATCGTTTAATATTGGACTTTATTAGAAGTTTATCGGACGATTTTATCGATAGATTGAATAGAAAAACGTAATTTTGCAAACGAAAAAATCAATGTACTCCCCCCCAAAAAAGAGCGTCATTGATTCACACAGACCTTTAATTAATTTAACTATTTGTGATATGTTAACACAGATCATTAATGCACGCATCCTGACGCCTCAAGGTTGGCTGAAGGATGGGTCAGTTCTTATTCGCGATAACAAAATTCTGGAAGTAACCAATTGTGACCTTGCCATTATCGGAGCCAAACTGATTGATGCCAAAGGAATGTATATTGTTCCGGGCGGTGTAGAAATCCATGTTCACGGTGGCGGTGGAAGAGACTTTATGGAAGGCACCGAAGAGGCTTTCCGGACAGCAATCAAGGCTCACATGCAGCATGGTACCACCAGTATTTTTCCTACCCTTTCTTCTTCTACCATTCCGATGATCCGTGCAGCTGCGGCAACTACTGAAAAAATGATGGCGGAGCCCAATAGCCCTGTACTCGGACTCCATCTGGAAGGACATTATTTCAATATGGACATGGCAGGCGGACAGATTCCGGAAAATATCAAAGATCCCGATCCCGAAGAATATATTCCGTTATTGGAAGAAACACGCTGTATCAAACGTTGGGATGCCGCACCGGAACTTCCCGGAGCCATGCAATTCGGTAAATATATCACGGCAAAAGGTGTTCTGGCTTCGGTAGGACATACCCAGGCAGAATTTGAGGATATACAGACGGCTTATGAGGCGGGATATACGCATGCCACTCATTTTTATAACGCGATGCCCGGTTTCCATAAACGGAAAGAGTACAAGTATGAAGGTACAGTAGAAAGTATTTATCTGATTGATGATATGACAGTGGAAGTGGTGGCTGATGGTATTCATGTACCTCCGACGATCTTGCGTCTTGTCTATAAGATAAAAGGAGTGGAACGCACTTGCCTGATAACGGATGCGTTGGCTTGTGCCGCCAGTGATAGCCAGGTTGCCTTTGACCCGCGTGTGATTATTGAGGATGGAGTCTGTAAGTTGGCAGACCATTCAGCCTTGGCCGGGAGTGTTGCAACGATGGATCGTTTGATTCGTACCATGGTGCAAAAGGCGGAAATTCCTTTGGAAGATGCCATAAGAATGGCTTCCGAAACTCCTGCCCGGATTATGGGAGTGCTCGACCGTAAAGGAACGCTGGAGCGTGGCAAGGATGCTGATATAATTGCCTTGGACAGAGACCTGAATGTGAGAGCTGTATGGGCAATGGGAGAACTGGTGGAAGGCACCAACAAACTGTTTTAAATCTAATAAATAACAAAGACTATGTTGACTCAAATAATAAACGGAAGAATACTTACCCCGCAAGGCTGGTTGAAAGATGGTTCCGTATTGATTTGTGATGGAAAAATATTAGAGGTAACTAATAGTGATTTAGCGGTTATCGGTGCAACGGTTATTGATGCCAGAGGGATGACGATAGTGCCCGGATTCGTAAGTATGCATGCACATGGAGGTGGTGGGCATGATTATACGGAAGCAACGGAAGAGGCTTTCCGCACCGCAACCAATGCACATCTGAAACATGGTGCTACCGGTATATTTCCTACTTTGTCCTCTACTTCATTCGAAAGAATCTACCAGGCAGTCGATGTATGTGAGCACTTGATGAAAGAGAAGGATTCTCCGATTCTTGGTCTGCATATCGAAGGCCCATATCTGAATCCGAAGATGGCGGGTACGCAGTATGACGGTTTTCTGAAAACTCCGGATGAAAATGAATATATTCCTTTGTTGGAGCGTACGTCTTGTATCAGACGTTGGGATATTAGTCCCGAACTGCCCGGTGCACATGATTTTGCAAAGTATACCCGTTCGAAAGGAATTATGACTGCTGTTACACATACCGAAGCCGAATATGATGAAATTAAAGCTGCATTTGCAGTAGGATTTTCTCATGCTGCTCATTTCTATAATGCGATGCCGGGTTTCCATAAACGTCGTGAATATAAATATGAGGGTACAGTGGAAAGTGTGTATCTGACGGATGGAATGACTGTGGAAGTGATTGCGGACGGTATTCACTTGCCTGCCACTATCCTGAAACTGGTTTATAAGTTGAAAGGCGTGGAGAATACCTGCCTTGTTACCGATGCTTTGGCATATGCCGCTTATGAAGGGAATGAACCGATTGATCCTCGCTATATCATAGAGGATGGCGTATGCAAGATGGCGGATCATTCTGCGTTGGCCGGTAGTTTGGCTACAATGGATGTGTTGGTTCGCACTATGGTAAAGAAAGCGAATATTCCTTTGGAAGATGCCGTGCGTATGGCTTCTGAAACTCCTGCCCGTTTAATTGGAGTGAGTGATCGTAAAGGGGCGTTAGCAAAGGGTAAGGATGCCGATATTGTGATTCTTGACAAAGAACTGAATGTACGTTGCGTATGGTCAATGGGAAAGATCGTTCCGGGAACTGATAATCTGTTGCATAAATAACCATTGAAAGGGAAGATGCCGTCCGGAGACTTCCTAAAAGAAAAATGCCCTTTACTAAGAACTAAACTGAATCCCAAAAGTTGGATACAAAATTTTAGGAGTTCAGTTTAGTTCTAGTAAGGGGCATTTTATAAGATCAAGGCTTTTCAGCCTCTTATTATAACAGCAAATGTTCTGTATTATATCAAAAGCTCGGTAGTTTATCAGTCTATCGTCATAAGGAACTTTCCGGACTTTCGATATTTTTCTATTCTGAAAGTAAACTGGTTTCTATTAATTCTTTCAATTGGGCTTTATTCATAGTGCCTAATTTCATTGCCGGTTTGCCGTTCAACGGGCAAAGTAACAGATTGGGAATGGTACGAATCTTAAATGCGCTTTCCAGTTCCGGTTCCTGATCGACGTCCACTTTATAAATATCTAATTTACCTTCGTATTCTTTTGCCAATTGGTCTAATATAGGCGATAATGCTTTGCAATAGACACACCAGGGTGCATGAAAATCGACCAGGCAAGGTTTATTCCCTTTGAAGTTCCAACTGTCAGGATAAGACTGATAATCTGCTACTTTTTCTACAAAACTATCTTTGGTTAAATTTATTATTTTCATATATCCTATTTTTTAATGATTCGTTTTATTTTCTCTCCTGCAAAGATAGGGGAGTTGGAATGAAAGAAGGCTGGCCATTTTTCCTGTTGTATTTACAATTCTTCCTTTATGGCTCTTTTCTAATCAAATTCTAATCTGATATGAGAGGCTTATAATCGTTTTTTTCCGTCTCTCCGGTTGCAGAATTGTAATTTTGCTGCGACAACTACGATAAGGTAATAAAGATAAATATAGTAATGAACAGAGTATTTCTAATTTCTTTTTTTCTTCTGCTGACAGGAGGAATATGTGCGCAACAGGCTACCACAGGAACATTAACGCTGAAAGAGGCGGAACAACGTTTCTTGGAACGTAACTTATCGCTGATAGCCGAACGGTATAACATCGATATGGCACAGGCACAAGTGCTGCAAGCCAGGTTATTTGAGAATCCGGTCATCTCGCTGGAACAGAATGTCTATAACCGCTTGAACGGAAAATATTTTGATTTTGGTAAGGAGGGTGAAACGGTTGTGGAGGTTGAACAGGTCATTCGCCTTGCCGGACAGCGAAATAAGCAGATAAAGCTGGAAAAAATCAATAAGGAAATAGCGGAATATCAGTTTGAAGAGGTGATGAGAACACTCCGTCAGGAGTTGAATGAGAAGTTTGTGCAAATCTATTTTCTTTCGAAATCTATATCCATCTACGAGAAAGAAGTGAACTCTCTGCAAGAACTGCTTGCCGGAATGAAGCTGCAACAGGAGAAAGGGAATATCTCATTGATGGAAATGTCTCGTTTGGAATCGATGTTATTTTCTTTGAAGAAAGAGAAGAACGAACGGGAAAATGAGTTGCTGACTCTTAGAGGAGAACTGAATGTCTTGTTAAATCTTCCGGGAGATACTGCGGTTAAGTTATCACTGGACGAAGAGGTGTTGAAGCAATTGGATTTGTCTCAATTATCGTTTGCTGATTTGAAAGCGATGGTGAATGAACGTCCCGACTTGAAGATTGCCAGGAGTACGGTAAGCGCTTCTCGTGCCAATCTGAAATTGCAGAAATCAATGGCATTTCCGGAGTTCTCGGTGAAAGGGAACTATGACCGTGCCGGAAACTTTATCAATAACTATTTTGCGGTAGGAGTGAGCTTGTCAGTACCTATTTTCAATCGCAATCAGGGAAATATAAAGGCGGCCCGTTTTAGTATTCAACAGGCAGGAGCGGAACAGGAAAATGCTGCTAATCGTGCAGATATGGAACTTTATACCGCTTATGCTTCACTGGAAAAAGCAGTTCAGCTTTACCAATCTACCAATATGGATTTGGAACGTAACTTTGAGAAACTGATAACAGGAGTGAATGAAAACTTTACCAAGCGGAATATCAGCTTGCTGGAGTTTATCGATTACTATGACAGTTATAAGGAAACCTGTATTCAGTTGCATGAAATAAAGAAAGATGTTTTCCTCGCGATGGAAAACCTGAATACAACTATCGGGCAAAATATATTGAACTACTAATATTCATAAATTATCAAAGACTATGAACTGGAATAAATTCCTTCCTTGCATATTGCTTACTACCGTATTGGGAGCATGCTCCGGTAAAGGAGAACAACCGAATGTTGAACCGACTGCTTTATGCCTGACAGATAGCTTGTTGAGAATTGTATCTGTCGATACGGTTCACGTTCAAGAAGTGATTGATGAACTGACATTGAACGGACGGGTCACTTTTAATGAAAATCAGGTAGCACATGTATATCCGATGTTTGGAGGCACGGTGACGGAACTGAAAGCAGAAATAGGAGATTATGTTCGTAAAGGAGATGTACTGGCAGTCATCCGCAGTGGAGAAGTGGCGGACTATGAAAAACAATTGAAAGAAGCGGAACAACAATTATTGCTCGCCCGTAGAAATATGGATGCTACGCAGGATATGTATAACTCCGGCATGGCTTCGGATAAAGATGTGCTTCAGGCAAAGCAGGAGTTGACGAGTGCCGAAGCCGAAGAAAGAAGGATAAAGGAAGTCTTTTCCATTTATAATTTCTCCGGAAATGCTTATTATCAGTTGAAATCACCTGTTTCGGGCTTTATTGTGGAGAAACAAATCAGCAGGGATATGCAGTTGCGTCCTGATCAGAGTGAAGAGTTGTTCACGATTTCGGGGTTGTCGGACGTATGGGTGATGGCAGATGTGTATGAAAGCGATATCAGTAAAGTTTCTGAAGGTGCTTCTGTACGCATTTCTACATTGGCCTATCCGGATAAGATGTTTGCCGGCACTATTGATAAGGTATATCATTTGCTGAATAGCGAAAGTAAAACAATGAATGTCCGTATCAAATTAAAGAATGAAGAGTATCTGTTGAAGCCGGGGATGTTTACGAATGTAAGTGTGAAGTGCAAGGCAGATGGAACCTCCATGCCTCGTATCGATTCTCATGCGTTGGTGTTTGAAGGAGGTAAAAATTATGTTGTTGTAGTAGAGCCGGATCAGCGTTTGCAGGTGAAAGAGGTAGATGTATACAAACAGTTGAGCAAGGAGTGCTATATCCGTTCCGGGCTTTCCGAGGGGGATAGGGTGCTGAATAATAATGTATTGTTGGTATATAATGCGTTGAATGCAGATTAAAAACAGAAAATAGTATGCACAAATTCATAGATAATATAGTGGCTTTCTCGCTGAAGAATAAGTTCTTTATTTTCTTCTGTACAGCGATTGCCGTTATAGCCGGAGCTGTTTCTTTTAAACATACTCCGATAGATGCTTTCCCGGATGTGACGAATACGAAAGTCACAATTATCACGCAATGGCCGGGACGTAGTGCGGAAGAGGTAGAGAAGTTTATCACCATTCCTGTTGAGATTGCCATGAATCCTGTTCAGAAGAAAACGGATATTCGTTCTACCACTCTTTTCGGACTTTCTGTAATCAATGTGATGTTCGAAGATCGTGTGGATGATTTCACCGCCCGTCAACAGGTATATAATTTATTGAATGACGCCGATCTTCCTGACGGGGTTACTCCGGAGGTGCAACCGTTATATGGCCCGACGGGAGAAATATTCCGTTATACACTCCGTAGTGATAAACGTAGTGTGCGGGAGCTGAAAACAATCCAGGATTGGGTGATCGAGCGTAACCTTCGTTCGGTATCCGGCGTAGCGGATATTGTGAGCTTCGGCGGAGAGGTGAAAACATTTGAGGTAAGCGTGAATCCTCACCAGTTGATTAACTATGGAATTACTTCTTTGGAACTTTATGACGCGATAGCCAAAAGTAACATCAATGTAGGAGGAGATGTCATAACCAAGAGTTCGCAAGCTTATGTTGTTCGTGGAATTGGTCTGATTAACGACTTGGAAGAATTGAGAAACATCGTAGTGAAAAACATCAACGGTACTCCGATTTTGGTGAAGAATCTTGCCGATGTACACGAATCCTGTTTGCCCCGTCTCGGCCAGGTAGGACGAATGGATGAAGATGATGTGGTACAAGGCATTGTAGTCATGCGGAAAGGGGAGAATCCGGGCGAGGTGATTGCAAACCTGAAAGATAAAATAGAAGACTTGAATCAGAATATACTTCCGAAAGATGTGAAAATCGTGTCATTCTATGACCGGGAGGATTTGGTGAATCTGGCGGTAAAGACGGTGACACATAATCTGATCGAAGGAATTTTATTGGTTACGTTTATTGTATTGATTTTTATGGCAGATTGGCGGACTACCGTGATTGTTGCTGTCGTTATCCCATTAGCCCTTCTATTCGCTTTTATCTGTTTACGGGCGATGGGAATGTCCGCCAATCTGCTTTCTATGGGAGCCATTGACTTCGGTATCATTATTGATGGGGCAGTGGTGATGGTGGAAGGAGTGTTTGTGGCTTTGGACAAGAAAGCAAGGCAAGTAGGAATGCCGGCATTTAATGTCATGTCCAAAATGGGATTGATCCGTAACACCGCAAAAGATAAGGCGAAAGCAGTTTTCTTCTCCAAATTGATTATCATAACCGCGTTGATTCCTATCTTCTCTTTCCAGAAGGTAGAAGGAAAGATGTTCTCTCCTTTAGCCTATACGCTGGGTTTTGCACTATTGGGAGCTTTGATCTTTACGCTGACCCTGGTGCCGGTAATGTCTTCTATGCTGTTGAAGAAGAATGTTCGTGAGAAGAATAATCGTTTTGTCCGTTTTGTCAATAGAAAATGTACGGCTTTTTTTGATTTATTCTATGCGCACAGAAAACTGACTATTGGACTGGCAACGGTCATAGCAGGTGTCGGATTATGGCTTTTCTCTTTCTTGGGTACGGAGTTTCTTCCACAGTTGAATGAGGGGTCTATCTATATTCGTGCCACCTTGCCACAAAGCATTTCGCTGGATGAATCGGTGACGCTTGCCAATAAAATGAGAAGGAAGCTATTAACGTTTTCGGAAGTACGTCAAGTCCTGTCACAGACCGGACGACCGAATGACGGAACAGATGCTACCGGATTCTATAATATCGAGTTTCACGTTGATATATACCCTGAAAAGGAATGGGAGAGTAAACTGACTAAAATGGAACTGATCGATAAAATGCAGGAGGATTTATCCATTTACCCCGGCATTGACTTCAATTTCTCACAGCCGATTACCGATAATGTGGAGGAAGCCGCTTCCGGCGTGAAAGGATCTATTGCGGTGAAGGTGTTTGGTAAAGACTTGTATGAGTCGGAGAAATATGCGGTGCAGATTGAGAAAATCCTGGGCACGGTTCAAGGAATTGAAGACTTGGGTGTGATTCGGAATATCGGTCAGCCGGAACTTCGTATAGAGTTGAATGAAGGTCAGTTGGCGCGTTATGGCGTTGCTAAAGAAGATGTGCAATCGATTATCGAGATGGCGATTGGCGGAAAATCGGCTTCATTATTGTATGAGGACGAACGGAAATTCAATATCATGGTAAGGTATAGCGAACAATTCCGCCAGAATGAAGAAGAAATAGGTAAGATACTGGTTCCGGCAATGGATGGCACAATGATGCCTATCAAGGAACTGGCGGATATAACGACCATTACGGGACCATTACTTATTTTCCGTGATAATCATGCACGATTCTGTGCAGTGAAATTCTCGGTGAGAGGCCGTGACATGGGTACGGCAGTTGCCGAGGCACAGAAAAAGGTAAATGCATCCGTACATCTGCCGGCAGGATATTCGCTGAAATGGACAGGTGATTTCGAGAACCAGCAACGTGCCACGAAACGCTTGGCACAAGTGGTTCCCATCAGTATTGCTATCATCTTTATCATCCTGTTTATTCTGTTCTCTAATGCGCGGGATGCCGGACTGGTATTGCTGAATGTGCCATTTGCCGCTGTGGGGGGTATTGTAGCCCTTCTGATAACACGATTCAACTTCTCCATTTCTGCAGGTATCGGTTTCATAGCCTTGTTCGGTATTTGTATTCAGAACGGCGTGATTATGATTTCCGACATCAAAGCGAATCTGAAACTGGGTTCTCCTTTGGAAGAGGCTACGAAAGAAGGAGTACGCTCACGCATTCGCCCTGTGATTATGACGGCGGCAATGGCGGCCATCGGTTTGTTGCCTGCTGCCATGAGTCATGGAATTGGTTCGGAATCACAGCGTCCGTTGGCGATTGTTATTATCGGCGGATTGATAGGAGCGACTTTCTTTGCCTTGTTTGTCTTTCCTCTCATCGTAGAAGTGGTATATGAACGAATGTTATATGATAAAAACGGAAAGTTATTGCAAAGACGTATTTAGTTCATTTCTATTCTGTGGAAAAAACGTTCATAGATTAAATTTGTAGTTTTCAGTAGGTAGAGTGAGAAAGGGATAAAAGAAGGGTGAATTAAAAAATCACCCGTACTTTTGTTCCTTTTTCTATTTCTGAAGATATATCTAGCTTTCCATGATAAGCAGAAATGATTTTCAAAGTCAGACTAAGTCCGATACCTTGTCCGGCATAATCCCGGGTGTTACTACCTCGATAGAAAGACTGGAAAATATGCTCTATTTCTTCTTGCGGAATACCGATTCCCTGATCTTCCACCTCAAGAATGACTTGTTGCTGTTCCCGATAGAGAGCCACATTTACTTCCTTATCGGAGTATTTACATGCGTTATCAATTATATTTTTCAATGCTATCTTTAACAGATAAGGATTAGCCTTAACAACAGCTTGTTGTTCTGTTGCTTCCAAGTGGAGACGGATTCTTTCATTAGAACCGGTCAACCCTTTCAATATATCAGATAGAATGATCTCTTCCACATTATTTTTCAGGAGTTCTTCTTCCTGTCGCGAAAGAAAAAGAAGGTGGCGGATCAGACTGGACAACCGTTTGCTTTCCGAAGAAATTCGTTGCAGGGATTCAATGTATTCTCCGGTACTTCTTTCTTTGAGCAGACTGATTTCACATTCTCCCTGAATAGCAGTAATCGGATTGTTCAACTCGTGCGAAGCATGGCTTACAAAGGATTTCTCTGCCTTGAAAGCACTATCCAGGCGATCGAGCATATTATTTAGTGTTTTTATCATGTCCTCCAGCTCGTCATTATTTCCGGTAGTCTTTAACCTACGATTCAGACTGTTGGCCCGTATTCTTTTCAACTCCTTTAATATGTGTTGCAGCGGAACCAAAATACGACCGGAATATATTTTCCCGATGAAAAAGATCAGGATGGAACTGGCTAAAACAAGGAAAATGGAAAGTAACAACAGATGTTCCTTGATTTCTGTTCCGTAGGCATTCCGGGACATGACAAGTACGATGAAATTCCCTTCATTATCCGGATAATAAAGGGCGGCTCCCAACTGATCCTTATATTTAAAAGAAAAAGGAATACTGTCTTTCCCTGCCAGTAGAAGTGTTTGCTGGTGTTGCGTGAGATACTTATTCAACGTATCACGCACTTCAGAAAGACTATCCATGTTGAGAAGAATCTCATGAGCTTCGGGCAGAAGTTCATCATATTTGCGTTGGATAATCTGGTAACTCTGTTCGTCTACTTCATCCTTTTCCCAGTGCTTCTGTGCAGTCAGGTAGGCTTTCTCACGCAGGTAGGAAGCATAGAGCTTATTGATATACTGTGTACTGAAAATATAAAATACAGCAATGATAATGACAGTCGTCAACACGCTGATTAACGTATAGAAAAGAGCTATTTTGGAACCTATTTTCATAGCCGGGATAGTTGGTGAGTTTAAGTATTCATGATATATCCTAATCCTACGACTGTGTGAATCAGCTTTTTATCAAAGTCACGGTCTATCTTTACCCGGAGATAGTTTACATAAACATCTACGATATTGGTATTGGTATCAAAATTCTTGTCCCACACATCTTTGAGTAGGGTGATACGTGAGAGCGCAACCCCTTGATGAGTCATGAAATATTCGAGCAGACGATATTCCTTGACAGTAAGATCAATATCTATATTGCCTCTTTTAGCTCTTCGGGTATTGCAATCCAATATCAGATTATCACAAGTCAGCAGATTGGAGGTTACTTCTTTATTGCGTCTTAACAAGGCTTTGATGCGTGCCTCCAGTTCTTGGAAACTGAAAGGCTTGACGAGATAATCATCTGCTCCCGCATCCAGTCCTTTGACGATATCTTCCGTTGTACCCAAGGCTGTCAGCATGATCACAGGAGACTGGTACCCAAACGTCTGCCGATAAAGCTGGCAAAGTTCCAAACCGTTTATTTTCGGCATGATAATGTCCAGTATCAAAAGGTCGAAAGGTTCGTCCTGAAGGATTTTCCAACCAGCGTTTCCGTCATGACAGACGGTTACCGTATGTCCGAACTCTTTTAACCCCCGTTCAATGAAAGAGGCGATGTTTATTTCATCTTCAACTAATAATATCTTTGCCATCATTCAGATTGTTTATGCGCAAAGATACTTTTTTCCTGGCATCTGAAGAAAGAAATTCGCCCTACATTTAAGTGTTTCTCCTTTTTGAGTTGTACTGTTTTTCTGAAATAGCAAGGATACTTATCGCGCTATCCGGGATAATTATCCCTTTGCTTCCTGATACATAAAGCGTTTGATTGACTTTTTCGCAGTCTTTTCAAATTCCTCGAAATGGATCTTTATCTTGCTTATTTGAGAATAGTTAGGAAGCTGTTGATTCAACTCGATACGGTTTTGTTCCATCACTTTCTGAATATCCGTCTGCTGCAATCCATGAGCGAAAGCGTCATCGAAATCCGGATAAATCATTGCTACCAGCTTTTCATGCTGTAAGACAATCAGTGATTCCGCAACATACGGCATATTATTCAGCTTGCTTTCAATTTCTTCCGGATAGATGTTCTGTCCGCTAGAGGTGAGAAGCAGGTTTTTGCTACGTCCGCGAACTGTTACGTAACCTTCTTCATCCAACGTGCCGAGGTCACCGGTATGCAGCCAGCCGTTAGCATCAATAATTTGCGCGGTAGCTTCCGGATTTTTGTAATATCCCAGCATCATGTTCATTCCTCTACATACGATTTCTCCGGCATGCGTTTCCGGGTCCGGCGAGTCAATACGAACTTCCATTCGGCTGGTTGCCTTTCCGCAAGAAGCAAGTTTCAGCGTTTCCCAACGACTGGAGCAAATGATAGGACCACATTCAGTCATACCGTAAGCGATTGTATAGGGGAATCCTATCTTTTTAAGGAAGGCCTCAACTTCAGCATTGAAAGGAGCGCCTCCGATAATAATCTCGTCAAAGTTTCCACCGAAGATTTCCATGGCGGCCTGCCGTGCCAGCGATTTGATTTTATCATTCACGATAGGCACTTTAAGCAATAACTTACCGATTGTGCTGTCTACTTTAGGAAGAATATCTTTTTTAATAATCTTTTCCACAATCAATGGCACACAAGAGATCACTCTTGGCTTGATTTCAGAGAAAGATTGAGAAATAATTTTCGGAGACGGCATGCGCGTCAGGAAATAGATGTGCGCACCTGCAGAAAATCCGTAAAGGAAATCATATACCATACCGAACACATGCCCCATAGGCAGCATGGAAACGATATGATCGCCCGGTTTAACAGGAAGCATCTCGAAGCAGTAAGCCACATTCGACCAAAGACTGCGATAGGGGAGCATCACTCCTTTAGAGTAACCTGTGGTGCCGGAAGTATAATTGATAATAGCCAGTTCTTCAGGATGATCCTTTCGGTAGCAAATATGTTCCGGGCGGAAGTTCTTGGGATATTGTCGACCATATATTGCATTCCGGTGTTCAAAAGCATAAGTGAGTTTCTCGTTGCGTGATACTAATGGTGAGAAATCTGTTAGTAAAGCAATACCCTCTAATAAAGGCATGGCGTCCTCATTCAAATTTTCCCAGGCTTGGTCACCGACAAAAAGTAATTTGGCTTCGGAATGGTTGACGATATTATGAATATTATCTGCCTTGAATTCATGCAAAATAGGAACAATAACGGCTCCATAAGTAATCGTTGCCAGGAAAGTAACCGCCCAATGAGCACTGTTACGTCCGCAAACGGCAATTTTATCTCCCGGCTGGATGCCGGCACTTTCCAAGACAATGTGAAATTTAGCGATTTTACGCGCTACATCCTTATATTGAAGGGTAATTCCTTTATAGTCAGTTAAGGCATCCTTGTCCCAGTTTTTGATGATGCTTTGCTCAATATAATCAATGAACTGATGTTCTTGTTCCATTCGATTTTTGCACATTTAGTTTAAAACTGCGCAAAATTAATACTTCGCTGATGTAAACCGAATTTTAAATTCAAGTTTTACGGTTAATTAACGGAGGGGAATGAACAATTTTTACGGCTTGCTAAGGCGTTTTCGTGTTTCTTCCTTAAAACTAGTCTGTTGGCCTATTTAAAACATTTCGTCTCCACGCATGAATAAGAAACGAGTGTCTTGTAGGGACAAGAGGCTTCATGCGTGGAGACGAATCAGTTATAGTGATAGAATCAATCTTTTCGGATGTTAGTCAGAATCAGTCTCTTCTTCTTTGGATTTTTCGGAGATGAGCAGCAGTTTATCTCCTTCATGCAGTTTCAGTGTTCCGTTGGGAATCAGGAACTCATCTCCGCGCTTCACAATCATTACCAGCGTGCCTTTCGGGAGATTCATATCTTTCAATGTATCTGCTTCTTCCAGCATACTTTTAGTAATAGTCATATCACTAAGATCAGAGTCTATTTCTTCCGGGAGTTCCACTCCGAAATCATTTCCTGTTTTTTCCAGTGGTTTGGAAAGATTCAAGATCCGGGCTACGAAAGAAATCGTTGTTCCCTGTACCACCAATGACACGATGGTAATAAAGAAAACAATGTTGAAGATGAGGTTCGAACCCTCTACGCCCGCCACTACCGGATAGGTGGCAAAGATAATAGGAACTGCACCGCGCAATCCTACCCAAGAGACGAAAATACGTGATTTCATCGTAATTTTCCGGAATGGAAGCAAACAAAGGAATACGCTTAACGGTCGGCCGATAATAATCATAAAGACACCAATCAACAATGCCACAGCAGCTACTTCCAACATCTCGTGCGGATTGACAAGCAATCCCAGGCAAAGGAACATGATGATTTGAAACAACCAGGTCAGTCCGTCCATAAAGGTGTAGATATCCTTACGGTGCATGATTTTATTGTTTCCCACCATGATACCAGCGATATATACGGCAAGGTATCCGTTACCTTTCAGTAAGTCGGTGATGGAGAAAGTGAAAAATACAAATGCAAGTAATAAGATAGGATATAAGGCCTGATTGTCAATATTGAGCTTATTCAACATTCGGATTGCGAGCTTTCCGAGTACATATCCGGCAGCCGCACCGACGATAAACTGGATGGCAAAAGAGCCTACGATAGCTCCGACTCCCATACCAGACGATTGAATAAACTGTATCAGGACAATGGTAAGCATATAGGCCATCGGGTCATTACTTCCGCTCTCCAGTTCCAGCATGGGACGGAGGTTGTGCTTTAAATTCATCTTCTGTGAACGGAGAATGGCGAACACCGAAGCCGAGTCCGTAGACGACATGGTAGAGGCCAAAAGCAGGGAAGTGGTGATAGGTAAATAAATATTAGACCAGCTCATACCTGATATCCACCAGATAAAGAGCCCGGTGAAAAGAGCTGTGAGCAGTACTCCGACAGTGGAAAGCACGATACCGGGACCTAAAATAGGTTTGATTTCTCTGAATTTCGTATCCATACCTCCCGAGAAAAGGATAATGCTAAGAGCGACCATACCGATAAACTGCGCGTCTTTCGCGTCGTGGAATTGCAGGCCGAGGCCGTCACTTCCAAACAACATTCCTACTACGAGGAACAATAATAAGGTAGGTACTCCAAAGCGATATCCGGTTTTTCCAACAACAATGCTGACGAAAAGTAAGATAGAACCGATAAGTAGGGTGTTTTCTGCTGTAAATATCATAGGCAATATATTATAAAGTTATAAAATTGTCGTTTTAATTCTCACCGTGCGAAGTTACACATTATTAACAACAAATAAAACCCCTTTTTAGATGTATTTTTGTGAAAAAAGGGAGTTAAATTGTCTAAAAAGACTAATTTTGCAGAGATTAATCTACATTATACTTATGGATTCAAATAATCTTACACCTTTGAGGAAAGGGGTGGTGGGGGTACAATTCTTGTTTGTGGCTTTCGGAGCTACGGTACTCGTGCCGTTATTGGTAGGGCTCGATCCTTCGACAGCTCTGTTTACAGCAGGTATTGGTACGCTTATCTTTCATGCCGTTACGCGTGGAAAGGTTCCTATCTTTTTGGGGAGTAGTTTCGCATTTATTGCGCCTATCATTAAAGCGACAGAACTTTATGGGCTGCCCGGCGCTTTATCCGGCATGGTTGGAGTTGCATTAGTTTACTTTGTGATGAGTGCGCTTGTCAAATGGCAGGGAGTGCGGGTGATTGAACGGTTGTTTCCTCCTGTTGTCATAGGACCTGTCATTATTCTGATAGGTTTATCATTGGCGGGAACAGGAGTGAATATGGCAAAAGAGAACTGGGTGCTGGCTCTCCTTTCATTGGTGACTGCGGTTGTTGTTTCGATGAAAGCTAAAGGACTTTTGAAGCTGATACCTATTTTCTGTGGAATTGTAGTGGGGTATCTGGCTGCATGGCTCTTCTATGGTTTGGATTTGTCCGGTGTCAGAGATGCCGCTTGGATTGGATTGCCGCAGTTTGTCTTTCCTAAATTCTCATGGGAGCCGGTGTTATTTATGATTCCGGTAGCTATTGCTCCGGTGATAGAGCATATTGGTGATGTCTATGTGGTGAATACGGTTACGGGAAAAGATTTCGTGAAAGACCCGGGATTGCACCGCACCTTATTGGGGGATGGTCTGGCTTGTTTCTGTGCCGGATTGCTGGGTGGGCCTCCTGTGACTACCTATTCGGAAGTGACAGGAGCCATGTCATTGACAAAGATTACCAATCCGCAAGTGATCCGAATAGCTGCCATCTCTGCTATCTTATTCTCCGTTATTGGTAAAATCAGCGCATTACTAAGATCCATACCTAGTGCGGTACTGGGTGGCATTATGCTGTTGCTTTTCGGGACGATTGCCTGTGCGGGTATTGGTAATCTTGTGAATAACTGTATTGATTTGAGCCGTACAAGAAATATCGTTATCGTGTCTTTGACACTGACTGTCGGGATTGGTGGCGCTGCTTTTAGCTGGGGTGATTTTTCTTTGTCCGGTATCGGATTGGCAGCTTTGGTAGGAGTAGTTCTCAATTTGATATTGCCCAAAGAAGATTAAAAAAGGAAGCCGGTATTCGAGAAGAAAGAATAAACGCTGGATTCCCGATTATATATAAAAAAGATAGTGACGGTATATGATGGAAATAGTGACGGTATCATTACCGTATAGCGTCACTATCCTTATCATATACCGTCACTATCTTTTAGAAGGAAATTTGCCTGTAAAATACCCTTCTGTTCCCTTATCATTTATGATAGAAACTTCACAATATCTTCATCCACTGTACTGATACCTCCGATCCCAAATTGCTCGATCAATACGTTCTTTACATTCGGTGAAAGGAAAGCGGGAAGAGTAGGTCCTAAATGAATATGTTTCACTCCTAAAGCCAGCAATGCCAATAAAACAATGACCGCCTTTTGTTCGTACCATGCAATGTTGTATACGATAGGTAACTGATTCACATCGTCCAACCCGAAGATTTCTTTCAGTTTTAGAGCGATTACAGCCAGTGAGTAACTGTCGTTACATTGTCCCGCATCCAATACTCTCGGAATACCGTTGATATCACCTAAAGCTAATTTATTGTATCTGTACTTGGCGCAACCTGCCGTAAGAATCACTGTATCACCGGGTAGCTTTTGAGCAAATTCCGTATAATATTCACGGCTCTTCATACGTCCGTCGCATCCTGCCATTACAAAGAACTTACGGATGGCTCCACTTTTCACGGCATCCACCACTTTATCCGCTAAAGCCGTCACCTGTGCATGAGCGAATCCACCGATGAGTGTTCCGTTTTCGATGGCTACGGGTGGCTGGCATTGTTTAGCATGAGCAATCAGGGCAGAAAAATCTTTCGGTTTTCCATCTTTGCGTTCGGGGATATAATGCGCGCCTTCCAGACCGCAGGCTCCTGTGATGTAAATGCGGTCTTTGTAGCTGGCATTCGCACGTGGCGGAACAATACAGTTACTTGTAAACAGGATCGGACCGTTGAAACTTTCAAATTCCTCTTTTTGTTTCCACCAGGCATTTCCGTAGTTTCCTGCCAGATGCTTATACTTCTTTAGTTGAGGATAATAGTGCGCAGGCAGCATTTCACTGTGCGTATATACATCTATCCCTGTACCTTCCGTTTGCTCCAGCAACTCTTCGAGGTCTTTTAAATCATGTCCGCTTATCAATATACCCGGATGATTACGGACACCAAGATTCACTTGTGAGATTTCCGGATTACCGTAACTGCTCGTATTTGCCTTGTCTAGCTGTGCCATTGCTGATACTCCATGTTTTCCTGTTTCTAGCGTTAATTGAACCAATTCTTCCACAGTAATATCATTGCGGGTCAATTCGGACAATGCGTGCTGCATGAAAGCAAATATCTCCGGTGACTGATAGCCCAGGTTATGCGCATGCTCTACATAGGCAGCCATTCCTTTCAGACCATAGTGTACGAGTTCTTTTAGTGAGCGTATATCCTCGTTGGGCGTGCGAAGCACACCGACCGTTTTTGATTTTTCTTCAAACTCCTCTTCATTTCCATCCCAAAGACATTCGTCAGGAGCATTCTCGATCTTTACCTTACCGGCAAGTTCCTTTTTCAGTTTCAGTCCTTCTTTGATTTTTTCGGTGATCGCTACTTTATCAAAATTGGCGTTAGTGATGGTGATGAACAAAGCATCATAGATAAATTTGTCTGCTTGTTCGGAAGACTGTCCCTCTTTACGCAGATGTTCGTTGTAGACAGCAATTCCACGTACTACAAAAAGCAGCAGGTCTTGCAGGTTAGCCACTTCGGAAGTTTTACCGCATACACCTTTTAAGGTACAACCCGTACCCATTGCGGTTTCTTGACATTGATAACAGAACATACTCATAACTTTTACGTTTTTAATTAGTCCAACAGTTTATTTATTGAACGCAAAAGTAGAGGAAAGGTTTCAGGTGATTCTGTAACCAATGTTACAACAATGAATATTTTATCTCAAATACTCACAATTAGATAAATGATTTTTAAATCGGAGCATTATTGGATGAGCCGGACCAGTTCTTCTTTCTGTAAGATAGTGATATGTTTACGATCCGCTATCAATAGTCCGTCTTCCTGCATGTGTGCCAGTTCGCGGGCGAGGGAAGGGCGGGACACTCCGAAGTAATCACTCAACTCCTGTTGCGAACGGTCGAGGGTGATATGTGTCTGTTGTTGCTGTTTGTACAGGCGGAGCAGGTAGGAGGCAAGTTTCTGACGAATGGTCTTGAATGACATGAAGAAAAGTTTATCTGATAAAGTCCGTGCATAATTGGCGGAGAGATTCATATAGTTTTCCAAAAACTGCTCGTTCTTGCGGAACAAACTCAAAACACTTGGTTTAGGAAGCTCGATCACCTCTGTCGGTTCATTGGCAGTTACCTCCACCGGATAGCGGTTCTGCTCACCAAACAGGAACAGGGGGGGCAATCGCTTTGGGAGCAGTTATATCTTCCACCTTGATAAGACGTCCCGAATAGTCAATCATTTCCCCACGCACACTTCCTTTGGTCAGGATGACAAGACGGTTGCACACATCTCCCTGTCGCGCCAGGATTTCTCCTTTCTTATAAGAACGTGTATGAAAACTGATCTCTTCCAGATCGGCAAGAAGTCTTTCCGGAGTGATTCCACGGAATAGCGGATTATTGACTAGTGTAGGTATCATATATCAATCGTTATTTGAATTTTAAAATAAACGTTGTCTCTTTCTCTCGTAGTAACGTAAGGCTTCCTCCTGAAAGGCGCATGATTTGGCGGGAGATACTAAGTCCGATTCCGCTACCGCCTTCTTTGGTCGTAAAGAAAGGAATGAAGATATGTTCTGCTATTTCCGCTGGGATTTCGGGACCATTGTTTTTTATCTCAATCCATATTTCTTCCATGTCATTGCAGGACGCCTTCAACTCAATTCTCCCATCCGGCTGATTGCCGATTGCTTGAATTGCGTTCTTTAAAAGATTGATAACTACCTGTGAAATAAGATTCTCATCTGCATATACGATTAAGTCCGTAGGAGTAATCTCTGTGTGGAAACGGATATGCTCACATGGATGCTGATGACAGGCAAGTTCAACCATTCTTTCTATGAATGCTTTCACATAGAACAAGGAGGGTTCCGGTGTCGGTATGCGTGTGAATTGCCGGTATGATTCTACAAAGGCAAGCAACCCTTTTCCCGTCGTACTGATTGTTTGTAATCCGTGATTCATCTCTTCGTCTTTATCCGCTGATATTGAAAGAAGCGTATCGCAAAGGGAAGTGATGGGAGTCACAGAGTTCATGATCTCATGTGTCAGTACCCGTGTCAGCCGGATCCATGAATCTATTTCTTTTTCATCCAGTTCGGTATTGATATCATTCAGGGCAAGGATGCGCAGATGCTCTTTGCGTACATTGATTTCCGACACACGGATGGATAAGTTAATCGTTCCCCGTTCATTGTGAAATATGACTTGTAGTTTGTCCCCCGGGCGACAGTTCTCTATTTTCTCCATAAGCTGCGCATCCACTTGACTTAACTGGCGGATATGTGTAAACACATTCAGCCCTAAAATACGGAGTGCTTCTTTGTTCTTCTGATAAACGGCTCCATTGTCATTGAGCACTACTAATCCTGTACTGACAAAGTCGAGAATCAGTTCGTAGTATTTCTCTTGCTGGGCTGTTTCAGCTTTCACGCTATATAAGATATGTCCCACGCGGTTGAGCGCCCGGTTTATTTCTTTGCTCTCGGGAGTACCGTTTTCTTCGGTAAAATGAAATGTATTATCATTATTCTCGAGCGCATCAATCATAAAAAGCACCTGTTTGGTGTGGAGGCGATAAAGGCGGATTTGCCAAAGTATGCTAAGAACCAATAGACAAAGACTGCCCCCTAACCAACCGTATGATTGATGTATACCGAACCACACGGACGATATACAGAAAAGTGCCGTCAGCAAGACTCTGAACCAATATTGAACACCTACTTGTTGAAGCTGCACTGTCATAATCCGAACTTTTTCATCTTGTTATAAAGAGTCTGCCTGGTTATTCCCAGTTGGGCGGCTACTGCCGATAAGTTTCCTGCACAAGTGTCGAGCGCTTTCCGTATCATCTGCATTTCCATCTCTTCCAGCGTAGAAATACTTTTCTCCTGACTCTCCGTCCGTGGAATGGATAATTGGAATAATTCGGCAGGAACGAGCGGACTGTCATTGATGATAACGGCCTTTTCAATCACGTGTTCCAGTTCACGGATATTACCATACCAAAGGTGTGCTTTCAATTTATCTTTAGCGTCGGGAGTGAACTTCATCAATGTCTTGTCATATTGTTTGCAAAAGCGTACCATGAACCTTTCGGCCAATGGAATAATATCTTCTTTCCGTTCCCGCAAAGGAGGAATCTCTACATGAATGGTATTGATGCGATAGAGCAAATCTTCCCGGAATTCACCTTTCACTACCATCTCTTGCAGATTCCGGTTGGTTGCGCATATCAGTCGGATATGAATGGGAATCGGCGTGTTGCTTCCCACTCTCACAATGCTTCGTCGTTGGAGGACGGTCAGTAGCTTTGCTTGCAGGTGGTAAGGCAGGTTGCCTATTTCATCGAGAAACAGCGTACTATTATCGGCAGCCTCAAATTTGCCGGTCCGGTCGGTGTGTGCGTCGGTGAAAGAACCTTTAACGTGTCCGAAAAGCTCACTTTCAAATAAAGACTCTGTGATAGTCCCCATATCCACTGCAATCATTTCTTTGTATTTGCGGTTGGAAAGGAGATGAATCTCCCGTGCCAGCATTTCTTTCCCCGTTCCGTTTTCGCCTGTTATCAGGATATTGGCGTCGGTGATGGCTACCTTTTCAATTAATGTGCGGAGTTGTTGCATCACTTTGCTTTCTCCCCAGTACATAGGTGAGTGGGTGGTTTCTTCTTTGCTGCCCGTTTTCTTGTCGTTGTGCGTAGAAGCTGCTGCGGTTTGCAGGGTTTCCACTAGTTTTTGGTTATCCCAAGGCTTGACGATAAAGTCGGTTGCTCCTTCTTTAATCCCCCGGATAGCCAGTTCGATGTCGGCATAAGCCGTAAAAAGTACGACCGGAAGTTCTGGACGTACTTTCTTTATTTCATGCAACCAGAATAAACCCTCATTGCCGGTGTTGATGCCTGATGTGAAATTCATATCCAGCAGAATTACTTCCGGTGTTTCTTCCCTTATGACACTGGACAGGGTGACAGGAGAGGAGAGTGTGACAATCTTGGAAAAATAATTTTTCAGAAGGATTTGTACGGCAGTCAATACTCCTTTATTATCGTCTACAATGATGATTGTTCCTGATTTACTCATTTTCGTTTAAGTTTGTAAAGCGCAAACTTACGAAAAAGTGAGTTATAAATCATAATTCATAAATCATAAATTCTTTTATAACCACTGGAACTTCAATCCGAATGATAAACTAAGATAATCACGGGGACGGAGATAGCTATTGTTTACTGCACTGATAACATACAGGTCGCACGTACTTATTTCATAGAAAAAAGTCACCGACTTGGCTAAAAATCTACGTTGCGGATCAATATCGTATGTCAACCGTTGTCCCATGAAAACATGAAAACGTACTTTGCTGGAGAAACCATAGTAACCTTTCGGATAACGTTCCGGCTCATTCACCCAAAACTGGTCGCCAAACACGGTATTCACATAAAGCCCGCAGGTAAGAGGTTCCGTAGAGAAGCCCTTTCCGATATTAATGCTCCAGGGCATATAGTTCTGCTTGAGCGTCATGGTTACTTTGGCCTTCTTTGACGAATATTTCGGTATAAATCCGAGCAATATATCCGTTTCCCACTGATTATGTTTCCCGTAATCCCATCCCGTACCGAAAGAAAGCAATCCCATGTTTCCGGCATACTGTATTTTGGAGTGCGTCGGGATAATCCGTTCCCAGTGACTGCGGAAACGGTGAATCCGGTTATCGTAACGACTGTGTTTCACCTGCTTCGGTGTAACCGGCAATACAGAGTCCGCTCTGATGATCGTAAATATAGAATCTCCTGTGCGAAAAGTGATAATTGAATCATCTTTGATAATGAAACGGAGTGAATCATCCTTGTACGAGTTGATGATTGTATCTGCTTTACAAGTAGCTGAAATCAGACCGGGAAGTAACAGAAGTACGGATAATACTCCTGCGCGCAAGATATAGTTAGTATTTAACCAGTTCATATTCATATTTTTCCGGGGTTATTGTAAATACCAGATAAGTACGGAGATCCATGCAATCACTGGTAACATAATGTATTCCATCATCAAAAATCACGTCATCCTGAAAGTGATGTGTGTGGGCAGCTGTACAAAACTGTATTCCCGGGTATTGTTTGACATAATGTTGGAATACTTTTGCCACATTATCATTGAATACATCTGTGTAGGGGCGTGCGTGCATACTAATGACCGTTTTTTTGAATTCATCCTGTCTGTTCGTTAACTCTTGTTCCATAAAGGTGAAGTTTGGCACCGGTTCAGAGTAGTCATACTCCAATGCATTGGTGTTCAGGCAGACAAATTTCACATTACCTGCGATGAAAGAAAAGTTGGTGGGACCGAATACCGCCTTGTATGTTTCTGCTCCCGTCCCCAAACAATCATGGTTGCCGATAAGGACTACATAAGGCACGTTAAGTCCGTTCATGATATCCCTTTGCCAGAGAAACTCTTTGGTTAGTCCGAAGTCACTCATATCCCCTCCGTGAATAACGAAGTCGATATCATTCCGTTTATTAATCTCTTTCACGAAATCTTCCGTTTCATCGTACCATCGTTGTGAGTCGCCCATAGTCACAAAGCGTATGGTCGTTTTACCTTGGCAGTTTGCCTCTATTCTTTCGATATTATGTGCGTTGACCTCTGTTTCGCCGCTGATACGGACGTCGTATGGATGGTAATCTATCATGCCGCATCCGGAAAGTAAAAAGCACGATAAGAATACATATACACTCTTTCTCATCATAATTATTTTGTTTATAGTCTAGAAAACTAAATACAAAGATAAAGTTTTCTATTTGGATGGACAATCGGCTAACAGGCAAATAGGACTCTTTGAACAATAAATGGGAGATATGGAACAGTATCGATTTGTCTAATAATTAGACGGTCCTGTCTAATTATTAGACAATGCTTGGGAAACTAGGAAAAGATAAATGATTGAAAATGAATAGCCATTCTTGTTTGGCATACTTTCTGCATGACTAAAAACGTCAATAGTAAAACTGGAAATAAATCTATGTAGAACAACATCATAAATAAACAAGATGATACAGATTGAAAATATTAGTAAAGTATTCCGTACTACCGAAGTGGAGACGGTCGCATTAAATCATGTAAACCTTGAAGTAAAAGAAGGAGAATTTGTTGCTATCATGGGACCGTCTGGTTGTGGGAAATCCACCTTATTAAACATCCTCGGCCTATTAGATAACCCCACTGAAGGCTCTTATCTGTTGATGGGAGAAGAAGTAGCCGGTCTGAAAGAAAAGGAGCGTACCCGTGTCCGTAAAGGTAAACTGGGCTTTGTATTCCAGAGCTTTAATCTGATAGACGAATTGAACGTCTATGAGAATGTGGAACTTCCGCTCACTTATTTAGGTCTTAAATCTTCCGAACGCCGCCGAATGGTGGAAGACATTCTAAAAAGAATGAATATCAACCACCGTGCTAAACATTTTCCTCAACAGCTTTCCGGCGGACAACAACAACGGGTGGCGATAGCCCGCGCGGTTGTTACCAATCCTCAACTCATCCTTGCCGATGAGCCTACAGGTAACCTTGACTCAAAGAACGGAGCGGAAGTGATGAATCTGTTGACGGAACTGAATAGAGAGGGGACAACCATTATCATGGTGACCCACTCACAGCACGATGCCAGTTTTGCACATCGTACCGTACATTTATTCGATGGAAGTATTGTAGCAAGTGTAAAGGCATAAACAGAGAACCAACCATGAGACAAATCTATTATACTATACGTACCTTATTGCGTGAACGCGGATCGAATATCATACGAATCATTTCCCTTTCCTTAGGGCTTACTATCGGTGTTCTGCTTTTCTCGCAGATAGCTTTCGAACTAAGCTATGAGAAATGCTATCCGGAGGCGGAACGCCTGGCACTTGTACGTTGTCAGATGACTAATCTTAGTACAGGCGAAACCGCAGGTGATGATGGAGAGACCAGTTACGACTATACTGTTTTCGATGTGGTGGCACCTACTTTGGCAGAAGAGATGCCGAAAGAAATAGAAGTAGCCAGTAGTGTCCTTTCGATGGGAAGTGCCAATATTTATTATGAAGATAAACTGTTGCCCGATGCAGATTACATCTTTGCGGATACTTGTTTTTTTCAGACTTTCGGCATACCGGTGTTGGAAGGCAATCCCAAGGATATGATTATGCCCGGAAGCGTTTTTGTTTCGGAGCATTTTGCCCGTGAGACGTTTGGAGATGAAAGCCCTGTTGGTAAAGTGCTTTCTGTTGAAAAACAAAACACACTGACCATACGTGGGATCTACAAAGATGTACCGGAAAATACGATGCTCACCCATGATTTCGTGATATCTGTTCATCAGAATGGAGGGTATCATGCAGGAGCCGGCTGGAGAGGAAATGATGTCTTTTACGCTTTCCTTCGTTTGCGCCATGCTTCGGACATTGACAAAGTGAATGCTGACATTCAGCGGGTGATCGGGAAATATACAGATTTAGAGTATGATGGCTGGAAAATTGAATTTAGCGTCCTTCCATTGGTGAAACGTCATCTGGCTTCTCCCGATGTACAAAAGCGTTTGGTCATTTACGGATTTTTGGGTTTTGCTATCTTCTTTGTGGCTATCATGAACTATATGCTGATATCCATTGCTACTTTAAGCCGTCGTGCAAAAGGAGTGGGAGTACATAAGTGCAATGGAGCCAGTTCCACCCATATTTTCAGAATGTTTATGGCAGAGACAGGAATCCTTGTCATTCTTTCCGTATTGCTTAGTTTCTTACTGATAATCAATGCGCGTGATTTGATTGAAGATTTACTTTCCGTCCGTCTTTCCTCACTTTTCACTTGGGAAACGTTGTGGGTACCGTTGCTCACTATCCTTGTTCTCTTCATACTGGCAGGTGGCATACCGGGACGATTATTCTCCCGTATCCCTGTCACGCAGGTATTCCGCCGGTATACAGATGGGAAGAAAGGGTGGAAGCGTTCGTTGTTGTTTGTGCAGTTTACAGGAGTTTCTTTCGTTTTGGGCTTGTTGCTGGTCACTCTGTTGCAGTACAGTCATCTGATGAGCCGTGATATGGGTATCGTCGTGCCCGGATTAGCTCAAGCGCAGACATGGTTGCCTAAAGAATCGGTGGAGCATATCAAAGACGATTTGAACCGCCAACCGATGGTAGAAGGAGTGACCGTTGCCGTGAATGGGGTGTTGGGCGAGTACTGGACACGCGGACTGATGGGAAATGACGGTAAGCGGATTGCTACCCTTAATTTTAACTCCTGTCATTACAACTATCCTGAAGTTATGGGTATTAAGATTATAGAAGGCACTACGCTGAAAAAGCAGAACGACTTATTGGTAAACGAAGAACTGGTGCGTCTGATGAAATGGACTGACGGAGCAGTAGGTAAAACTTTGAATGACATTCAAGGAACAATTGTAGGTGTATTCCGTGATATTCGCAATAAAAGTTTTTACGTGTCGCAATCTCCTATTGTCCTGATTGGAGATGAAAATGCCAACCACGCATTTGATGTCCGCTTGAAAGAACCATATAACGAGAATCTGAAACGTCTGAATGAGTTTGTAGAAAACACCTATCCGAATATATCCTTGCGTTTTATTCTGGTGGATTATATGGTGAAGGACATCTATAAAGACGTATACCGCTTCCGCAATTCCGTCTGGATCACTTCCGCCTTTATCCTGCTGATCGTTATCATGGGATTGATTGGCTATGTGAACGATGAAACCCAGCGCCGGAGCAAAGAGATAGCTATCCGGAAAGTGAATGGAGCCGAAGCATCTCATATCCTCGGATTACTGACACGTGACATTTTATACGTTTCAGTGATTTCTATCCTAGTAGGCACTACCGTTTCTTATTTTGCAGGACAGGCATGGCTCGACCAATTTGCCGAGCAGATTGATTTGAATCCATTGCTTTTTGCTGCTACGGCCTTGTTCGTCCAATTACTGATTGTAATCTGTGTTGTTCTGAAAGCATGGCATATCGCGAACGAGAATCCGGTCAATAGCATTAAAGCAGAATAAGCCGAATAGAATAAATGGCAGAATAGGGTAGACACCGCCTTATTCTGCTACTACCGGATGCTGTTTGGAAACCTTCTTGATATAAATCATCAGACTGATAACGGCCGTAATAAACGCCAGCGCATCCGATACCGGCATACTGATCCAGATACCTTCCAATCCCCACCAGTTAGGGAACAGTAATAAGCAAGGCAAAAGATAAAGCAACTGACGCGTCAGCGAAAGGAAAATACTGACTTTTGCCTTGCCGATACTTTGGAAAAAGTTACCGATTACAATTTGTGCCCCTACAAACGGGAACATCAACACAGTCAGCCGGATACCGCCTACCGCCAAATCAATCAACTCATCGCTATCGGTGAAGAGAGCCGATACGGCATGAGGGAAAAACTCACAAATCACGAACCCGCTGCTCGTAATCACTACCCCGGAGATAATCCCCAGTCGCAGCGTTTGTTTCACCCGGTCTATCTTTTGTGCGCCGAAGTTGTAGCCCACGATTGGCTGCATTCCCATAGTCAGCCCCAAAACAATCATTACATAAAGCGTCAGCAACCGATTGATGATGCCATACGCGCCGATAGCCATATCGCCCCCATAGTTTTGCAGACTGTTATTGATGATAATCACGATGGCACACGCACACACATTCATCAGGAATGGAGACATACCGATGGCGAAGATACTTTCTACAATCCTTGGTTTCATTTTCCAGATATTCCCTTCAAAATGCACCGTACTGTCTTTCTTGGTGAAGTGGCTCACCACCCACACCATACCAATCAACTGCGAGATAACCGTTGCCGTAGCCGCACCCCTCATTCCCCATTCGAAGTGGAAGATAAAGATAGGAGCGAGGATGATGTTAGCCACCACCGTTACCATTGAAGTAAGCATAGCCTTTTTGGGGTATCCGGTAGCGCGCATCACGTTGTTCAGCCCGATCATTGTGTAAGTGATGGGAGTTCCCAGCAAAATCACCTGCATAAAGCTGCGTGCATATGGAAGGGTGTCGGCGCTGGCTCCGAAAAAAGTCAGTATATCATCCAGGAAGATAAAAGACAGAATACCGAAGAAAAGAGAATTTGTGATACAAAGCATCAGCGTATGTGACAAAATTTCCGTAGCTCCTTTCATATCCTTCTGTCCCAAACGGATAGAGGCGAGGGTAGACCCACCAGCCGAAACCAGTGTACAGAAAGCGACAACAAGATTCATCAGCGGGAAGCTGATAGCCAGTCCGGCAATAGCCATCGGTCCTACGCCATGTCCGATGAAGATACTATCAATGATGTTATAGATAGAAGTAATCGTCATTCCGATAATCGCAGGAATGGAATATTGTAACAGCAATTTGCCGATACGTTCTTTGCCTAAAATGTGCGGGTCGTTCTTGCTCATGCGCCAGTAGATTTTGTTGGATAAAAACGTATGTTACGTTTTTTTTAGCTTTGCAAAGGTACGAATTATTTGCCTGATTCGATGATTATTCGGAACTTTGCGGCGATAGATACACAAGGTTTAACGTTTTAGGTAAAAAGACAGTTTAATATGAATACAACGAAAACAATTGCAGCACTCTTCGACTTTGACGGTGTCATCATGGATACAGAAACGCAGTACACTGTTTTTTGGGACGAGCAAGGACGGAAATATCTGAATGAAGAAGATTTCGGACGCCGTATCAAGGGACAGACGCTATTACAAATCTATGAAAAGTATTTTGCGGACAAACCCGAAGCACAGCTCGAAATAAGCGCTGAACTCAATGTTTACGAGAAAAAGATGTCCTACGAATACATCCCCGGAGTAGAAGCTTTCATAACCGATCTTCGTCGGAACGGTGCAAAGATAGCCGTAGTCACCAGCTCCAACGAAGAGAAGATGGCCAACGTCTACAATGCCCATCCCGAATTTAAAGGAATGGTAGACCGCATCCTGACAGGAGAAATGTTTGCCCGTTCAAAACCCGCTCCCGACTGTTTCCTGCTGGGAATGGAAATCTTTGAAGCCACCCCCGAAAACTCCTACGTCTTTGAGGATTCTTTCCACGGCCTACAAGCCGGCATGACTTCCGGGGCAACCGTGATCGGACTTGCCACCACCAACTCACGCGAAGCCATCACCGGAAAAGCCCATTATATAATAGACGACTTCACCGGCATGACATACGAAAAAATGATCTCTTTCCATAAATAACGGCATTATTTTTAAATAGTTACCTCACTTATATTATATTAATAAATGAAATAAGAAAAACAACCGAGATAAATAAAAATAGTGAGACCCACCCATCCTTTCAAATGCCTTCCAACTATCCAAGCGAAGCATTTGAAAGGATTTTTTGCTTTTCTTTCCCAGTTATGAATTAAATGTTATAACTTTGCCGCAATTTTTGAAAGCGTCCAAATGCGCAGACATCAATGACATAAATCATAATTCATAAATCATAAATTAAAAAGACATGGCTGGTTATATATCAGATGACACAAGAAAGGTGACTACTCATCGCTTGGTTGAAATGAAACAGAGAGGCGAAAAAATATCTATGCTGACTGCGTATGATTACACAATGGCACAGATTGTAGACGGTGCGGGAATGGACGTAATCCTGGTAGGCGACTCCGCTTCTAACGTAATGGCAGGTAACGTGACTACATTACCTATCACGCTCGACCAAATGATTTATCATGCCAAATCCGTAGTACGTGGTGTAAAGCGGGCGATGGTGGTAGTTGATATGCCTTTCGGATCTTACCAGGGCAATGAGATGGAGGGCCTTGCTTCCGCTATCCGCATCATGAAAGAAAGTCACGCTGACGCATTGAAGCTCGAAGGCGGTGAAGAAATCATCGACACGGTGAAACGTATCGTATGCGCCGGTATCCCTGTGATGGGACATTTGGGACTCATGCCTCAATCCATTAACAAATACGGAACCTATACCGTACGTGCCAAAGACGAAGCCGAAGCCGACAAACTGATTCGCGACGCCCATTTATTGGAAGAAGCAGGCTGTTTTGCCATTGTACTCGAAAAAATCCCCGCTACCCTTGCAGAGCGTGTAGCTTCCGAACTCACTATTCCTATCATCGGAATCGGTGCCGGCGGCCACGTAGACGGTCAGGTATTGGTTATTCAGGACATGCTTGGCATGAACAACGGATTCCGTCCGCGTTTCTTACGTCGTTATGCTGACTTGTACACAGTGATGACCGACGCCATCAGCCGTTACGTTTCCGACGTGAAGAATTGCTACTTCCCCAACGAGAAGGAACAATATTAAGATAGTATATGGCAGTTAAATTGTGGACAGTTCATTTTATGCGGATATGTGTAGCTAATTTGCTGTTGTTTATATCCTTGTATGTGTTATTTCCGGTACTTTCCGTAGAGATGGCCGACCGTCTCGGAGTGCCGGCCGCACAGACAGGAGTAATCTTTCTTTTTTTCACCTTGGGGATGTTCCTTATCGGTCCTTTCCATGCCTACCTGGTAGATGCCTACAAACGTAAATACGTATGTATGTTTGCCGCTGCCCTGATGGTAGTGGCGACGATTGGGTACGCCTTTGTGACGAACTTCACAGAACTAATCCTGTTGAGTACCGTGCAAGGACTGGCCTTTGGCATAGGCACTACTGCCGGTATCACCTTGGCTATCGACATCACCAACTCCACACTGCGGAGCGCGGGAAATGTCAGCTTCTCGTGGACGGCACGTCTGGGAATGCTTTTGGGGATTATCCTCGGAGTGTGGCTCTATCAAAGCCACTCATTCCAAAACCTGCTCACTGTATCTGTCATAACCGGAGCTGTAGGAATTCTCATGCTATCGGGGGTATATGTACCTTTCCGTGCGCCGATTGTCACTAAACTCTATTCCTTCGACCGCTTCTTATTGCTTCGTGGATGGGTTCCCGCTATCAACCTGATTCTGATAACATTTGTTCCGGGCTTACTGATTCCAATGGTACACCCTTTCTTAAACGATTTCGTACTCGGAAACGTGGGAATCCCCGTACCGTTCTTTGTCGGCACAACCCTCGGATACATTATCTCCCTGTTCATCGCGCGCCTGTTCTTTTTTAAAGAGAAGACACTGCGCTTGGTCATTATAGGAATCGGGTTGGAAATGGTAGCCATGTCCTTATTGAACACAGACCTTTCGATAGGCATCTCTTCCGTACTCTTGGGATTGGGTTTAGGTTTAACCATGCCGGAATTCCTGATGATATTTGTGAAACTATCCCATCATTGCCAACGCGGAACAGCCAACACTACCCATTTGTTGGCAAGCGAAGTTGGTATCTCCCTGGGTATCGCTACTGCGTGCTACATGGAATTGGATACAGACAAGATGCTCCATACCGGACAGATGGTAGCTTCTATCGCTTTGCTGTTCTTCGTATTGGTCACTTATCCTTATTATATAAAGAAGAAGGTAAGATAAAATAGACAGAAGAACAAAAGAACATATTTCAGGAGTGATGATTGTTTTTTGATTTTCATCATACGTATCCAAAAATATGTTCTTTTGTTCTTCTGTCTTAACTTTAATTCCTGCTCACCTGTTTTACTCCCTTCACCGTCCGTAATTTCTTGATAAGAGCCTCCAAACGCCCCGTATCACCCACCATTACCGTCAGTGTGCCAGAGAATAACCCATCGTTCGAATCAATACCGATAGAACGTAGCGTGATACCATTCTCTTTCGAGATGATCGAAGTAATATTTGTTACGATACCAATATCATCATGTCCTACAACGCGCAGCGTGATCGGATATTGCGTACCTTCCGACTTGCCCGCCCAGCGAGCCTTCACAATCCGGTAGCCGAAACGTTCGCGCATCTGGTTCGCGTTCGGACAATCCGACCGGTGTATCTTGATACCGCCGCTCACCGTTACGAACCCGAACACATCATCGCCATAAATCGGGTTACAACATTTAGCCAGTTTAAACTCCAGTCCTTTCAGATTCTGGTCAATCACCAGTACATCCTCTTTAGATGTCGTTTCCTCCTGCGCGGTTTGCAAATTATACCCTTCGGCACTCCGATAAACAATTTCATCGTGCGTATCGCTGTCCCGTTTTTGCTGCTCAATGTATTTATCCAGAATCTCGTTCACATCCAGTCCGCCATCGGCAATCCGTTGATAAAACTCCGTCACGTTCTTGAATCCCAAACGCTTGATGAGGCGCATCATGGTCGCTTCATCATACTCCAGTTTGCGGTTCTTGAATTTTCGTTCCAGCGTCTCTTTGGCAAACGCATGTTGGCGTGCCACCATCTCTTTGAGCGCCTGGCGTATCTTGGTGCGTGCTTTGGAAGTCGTCACGATGTTCAGCCAGTCCTGTTTCGGAGTCTGGGTATTTGAAGTCATGATCTCCACCTGGTCGCCGCTGTTCAACTTCTGCTTCAACTGCACATTCTTGCCGTTCACTTTCGCGCCGATACACTTGCATCCCAACTTACTATGTATATGGAAAGCAAAATCGAGCACCGTAGCCCCTTTAGCCAGCTTGAACAAATCCCCCTTGGGCGTAAAGACAAACACTTCATCCTCGTAGAGATCCATCTTAAACTGATCCATCACCTTCATCGAGTCGTTGTCCGCGTTCTCCAATGCCTCCCGCACGGAAGTCAGCCACTCGTCCAAGCCCGTTTCTCCTTTGATACCTTTATATCTCCAGTGCGCAGCCAGTCCGCGTTCCGCGATCTCGTCCATCCGTCGGGTACGTATCTGCACTTCCACCCATTTCCCTTCCGGGCCCATCACGGTGATGTGCAACGACTCGTAACCATTACTCTTCGGTATTGAAAGCCAGTCGCGCAGACGCTTCGGGTTCGGCTGGTACATATCCGTCACAATCGAATACACCTGCCAGCACTCCTGCTTCTCCTTCGCCGGATCCGGTTCCGAATCCAGGATGATACGGATGGCGAACAAGTCATAAATCCCCTCAAAAGGAGTCTTTTGCTTCTGAATCTTGTTCCATATCGAATGAATCGACTTCGTGCGTCCCTTGATGTCGAACTTCAGTCCCGCTTCCGCCACCTTCTTTTGGATCGGTTCGATAAAAGCGGCGATATACTTGTCGCGGGAAGCCTTCGTTTCGTTCAGCTTATCCTTGATGAAATAATATGTCTCTTTCTGCGTATATTTGAGAGACAAATCCTCCAGTTCCGATTTTAGCTTATACAATCCCAGCTTGTGGGCCAGCGGAGCATACAGATACGCTGCTTCGTTTGCCACCTTGATCCGGTCCTCCTCGTTGCCTGTATCCTTTATTTTGCGCATCACGTTCACGCGGTCGGCAATCATAATCAGGATTACGCGCATATCCTCCGCAAACGACAGCAGCAGATTACGGAAATTCTCCGACTCGATGGCAGGGCTTTTGGCATACAGCTCGTTCGTCTTCACCAATCCCTTGATGATGCTTGCCACGTCTTCACCATATTCGGCGTTCACCTCGTCGATAGATAATACATGACCTTTCACGATTTCGTGCAACATGATCCCGATCAGGCACGAACCTTTCATACCGATTTCCTCGGCAACGATCACTGCTGTTTGTAAATCTCTGATAACGGGATTCATCCCGAAGTTATTGCGTTGCAGACCGTTACATTGGGCCGCCTTGATAAGATGTTTCTTTAACTTTTGGCAATCTCTCCAGAAAATACTGTCTCCGGCAGACTGCAATAAATGTCGATAGAGTGAAAAAAGCTCCTTTTTTTCCTCCAATGTAAAAAAGTCGTCCATATTCAATCTTGTTAATTCGATGTAAAAGTAGTTTTTTTTCCGGTTATTCGGCAAGAAGTAAATAACATTTTGTATTTTTGGGCATCAATTAATAAAATTAGATATTATGATAACGACACAGGACAAAGAGTTGCTTGCCAAGAAAGGCATCACGGAAGAGCAAATTGCAGAACAATTAGCATGCTTCCAGACGGGATTTCCCTTTTTAAAACTGGATGCGGCAGCTTCCATCGAAAAGGGCATATTAGCTCCCGACGCAGAAGAACAGAAGGCTTATCTGGCCGCCTGGGATGCATATACAAACACAGATAAGACTGTTGTGAAGTTCGTGCCTGCCTCCGGTGCTGCAAGTCGTATGTTTAAGAATCTATTCGAGTTTCTGTCCGCCGATTATGACCAGCCGACTACCAAGTTCGAGCAGGCCTTCTTTGACGGAATCAAGAATTTTGCTTTCTATGACGATCTGAATGTGGCCTGTCAGCGAATCTCCGGAAAAGACATTCCCGGACTGATGGAAGAAGGCAACTATAAAGCAGTGGTGTCCGCCCTGCTGGAGACTGCAGGACTGAACTATGGCGCACTACCGAAAGGTCTGCTCAAATTCCATAAATATCCCGAAGGCTCCCGCACTCCGATGGAGGAACATCTTGCCGAAGGCGCTCTGTATGCAGCCGGCAAGAGCGGCAAAGTGAACGTACACTTCACCGTGTCTACCGAACACCGCGAACTTTTCAAGAAGCTCGTGACGGAAAAAGTGGACGACTTCGCCAAACGTTACGGCGTAGACTATTACATCACCTTCTCCGAGCAGAAGCCAAGTACCGACACCATTGCTGCCGATATGGACAACCAACCGTTCCGCGACAACGGCAAACTGCTGTTCCGTCCCGGTGGTCATGGCGCGCTGATTGAGAACCTGAACGACTTGGACGCAGACATCATCTTCATCAAGAACATCGACAACGTAGTGCCCGACCGTTTGAAAGCCGACACCGTTACGTATAAGAAACTGATTGCCGGAGTGCTCGTGACCCTGCAAAAACAAGTATTCGAATACCTCACGCTGCTCGACAGCGGCAAGTATACGCACGACCAGATGATGGAAATGCTTCAATTCCTGCAAAAGAAACTCTTCTGCAAGAATCCGGAAACAAAAGACCTCGAAGACTCCGTATTGGCTATCTACCTTAAAAACAAGTTCAACCGTCCGATGCGTGTCTGCGGAATGGTGAAGAACGTAGGCGAACCCGGCGGCGGTCCGTTCCTTGCTTACAATAGCGACGGAACCATCTCCCTGCAAATCCTCGAAAGCTCGCAGATCGACATGGACGATCCGGAGAAGAAAGAAATGTTCGAGAAGGGTACGCACTTCAATCCGGTAGACCTCGTATGCGCTGTGCGTGATTATAAAGGACATAAATTCGACCTGGTGAAATATGTAGATAAAGCCACCGGCTTCATCTCCTACAAATCGAAGAACGGTAAAGACCTGAAAGCCCTCGAACTTCCCGGTTTGTGGAATGGTGCGATGAGCGACTGGAATACCGTCTTTGTAGAAGTTCCTCTTTCTACCTTTAACCCGGTGAAGACAGTGAATGACTTGTTGCGTGAGCAACATCAGTAATTGTATATCTATGTTCACCACAGATTACACGGATTAACACAGATTCTTAATTACCGATAATGGTTGAGATATAAAAAGAAAAAAGGATGCATCCGAATTCAATCTGTGTTAATCCGTGTAATCTGTGGTGAAACTTAAAAAAGAGTGTTTAGAATGAATCAGATAGAGAAGAACATCGATATTGCTACTTGGAAGAGAAGAGAACATTACGAACATTTCAGTGCTTTTGACGATCCTTTTTTTGGAGTGACGGTCAACGTAGATTGTACGCGCGCGTATCAGGAAGCCAAAGACAAAGGCGTTTCCTTTTCCCTGCTCGTCCTTCACCGCATCGTGACTGCCGCGGCTGCCGTGGAAGAGTTCCGCTACCGCATCGAAGGCAATCGAGTGGTGTGTTATGACAGTCTTCTGCCCGAAGCCACTGTGGGGCGTGCCGACCACACCTTTTCTTTTGCCGCTTTTGAATACGATCCGGACGAACTCGTCTTTATTCGTCGGGCAAAAGCCGAGATGGAACGCCTGCAAGCCACTACGGGACTCAACAAAGGAGGTACGTTTCATCCCAACGCCATTCATTATTCGGCTGTGCCGTGGCTCTCTTTCACCGATATGAAGCATCCCACCAATATGCGTTCGGGCGACAGCGTTCCCAAAATCTCCACCGGTAAATACTTCCGCGAAGGAGAAAGGCTGATGATGCCCGTTTCCGTCACTTGCCATCATGGATTGATGGATGGCTATCATGTAGCGCAGTTTATCGAGAAGCTCCATTTATAAACTTCGTTCTGAAAAAGACTAACCAGACTATGATATGAGAGTAAAGATACCCAGACGGGAAATCATCCTATTCTGTTCCGCCTTGCTTTTCCCCGTTGCTTCGCTGTGCGCACAAGAAGTGGGGCAGGAGGTGAAAGAGGTCAGGCAAGACGTGGAGCAACTCCAGCAGGACGTCCGCGAACTTCGTGAAGAAGTGCGTCGATTGCAGGACGAACTTCATGGATTCCGGCGCAACAGTTTCCCGCAATGTGGCATGGACACGGTAGCTCCTTACGTTCCCCATCGGTTCATTCACCGGTTGGGGATAGAAGCCCGGCCGCAATATGTGTTCCCCACCAATCCTTTCCTGCAAGGAGAGAACGAACGGTGGAAGCCCATCCAAAGTTCCTTTGCTGCTCATCTGAAATATTCCTTCAAGTTTCGTCCCAACACCTGTGCCGACCGTATCTACGGCGGAGCCTACCAAGGCTTCGGCTTGGCCGTCACCACCTTTGGCGACCGTAAGCAACTCGGTGATCCGGTGACGTTCTACGTCTTTCAGGGCGCACGCATCGCCCGTTTCAATCCCCATCTTTCGCTCAATTACGAGTGGAATTTCGGCCTTTCTGCCGGATGGAAACCATACGATAACGATTACAACTCCTACAACGGAGCGGTAGGCTCACGGGTGAACGCGTATCTCAATGCAGGTATCTACCTCAATTGGTCGCTTTCCCGTTATTTCGATTTTATCATCGGCGGAGATTTTACGCATTTCTCCAACGGCAACACTAAATTCCCCAACGCAGGAGTGAACACCACCGGAGCGAAAATCGGTCTGGTGTACAACTTCAACCGTGAAGAATCCGACCTGACCAAGTCCTTGGTCAAGCCGTATATTCCCCGTTTTCCCCGTCATATCAGTTACGACCTTGTGTTGTTCGGCTCGTGGAGACGGAAAGGTGTGTACGTAGAAAGCGGGAAGCAGATAGCTTCGCCGGGCAGTTACCCCGTGGCGGGATTCAACTTTGCCCCGATGTACAACCTCAACTATAAGCTGCGATTCGGCGTCTCGCTGGACGGTGTTTATGACGGTAGTGCCAATGTGTACACCGAAGACCGGATTGTGGAGTACGATTACGATGGAGGCAGCGGCACTTCCGGACGCAGGTTTCTTGTGCCGGGCATTCAGCATCAGCTTGCTCTCGGACTTTCGGGACGGGCGGAGTATGTAATGCCGTTTTTCACCATCGGTGTCGGTTTGGGAACGAATGTGCTGGGACGTGGCGATTTGCGGGGGCTATATCAGGTCTTTGCGTTGAAGATAGACATGACACGTAGCTCTTTCCTTCACATCGGTTACAATCTCCAAAACTTTCAGACACCTAATTATCTGATGCTCGGCTTGGGATTCCGTTTCAATAATAAGTATCCTAAGGTGCGTCATTAGAAATGTCCGTCCGGTGGTCTGTCGAATCAAGTAAGGAATCTCAAAATGGAAAACATTATTCAAAAAATCAGAGAAATCTATCCGGTATCCGATGAAGCGCTTCAGGCGCTTCAGGCGAATATGGAACTGCGATATTATCCTAAAGATACCTATATCGTCCAGTCGGGGGTAACAGACCGCCTGGTTTATTTCATTGAAGAGGGCATTGCCCGTTCCGTATTCCATCACAACGGACAGGACACTACTACGTGGTTCACGCTGGAAGGCGACATTACGTTCGGCATGGATTCGCTCTACTATCAGCAACCGTCGGTGGAGAGCATTGAAACGCTTTCCGATTGCAAAATCTACGTCATCCATATCGACAAGCCGAATATGCTCTACGAAACCTATATCGACATAGCCAACTGGGGGCGCATCTTGCATCAGAATGTCAACAAAGAGCTTAGCCACATGTTTGTGGAACGGCTCCAGCTTTCGCCTAAAGAGCGGTACGAACAGTTTAACCGTCGCTATCCCGGACTGATAAACCGGGTGAAGCTGAAGTATGTGGCTGCCTTTTTGGGCATTTCCATCTACACGCTTAGTCGGGTACGTGCTAAAAAATAGTTTTCGGCAGGGCTTTTTTGCTTTTAAGCAAAAGAACTTCGTTTCGCAAAGCGTATCTTTGCCATCTGAAAATACTAACTAATAGAAAAACAGATGTCGAACATTTCTTCTTCAGCCTTTGCAGACACCAAAGCACATTATGATCTTCTTGACGGACTTCGCGGTGTAGCGGCTCTTATGGTGATATGGTATCATGTATTCGAGGGCTATGCTTTTGCCGGTGGTGGCAATATCGAGACTCTCAACCACGGTTATCTTGCCGTGGATTTCTTCTTTATCCTTTCGGGTTTCGTGATCGGTTACGCTTATGACGACCGTTGGGGCAAGAGTCTCACCATGAAAGATTTCTTTAAACGCCGTTTGATACGTCTTTATCCGATGGTCGTTATGGGTGCCGTATTGGGGGCTATCACATTCTGTATTCAGGGTTGTGTGCAATGGGATGGAACGCATGTAGCCATCTCCATGATTATGTTGTCTCTTCTTTGCACGATATTCTTCATTCCTGCCATGCCGGGGGTGGGATATGAAGTTCGTGGCAATGGTGAGATGTTTCCGTTGAACGGCCCTTGCTGGTCGTTATTTTTCGAGTATATCGGTAATATCCTGTATGCGTTGTTCATCCGCCGCTTGTCCAACAAGGCGCTGACGGTATTTGTGGTGTTGCTGGGGGTAGCATTGGCAGCGTTTGCCGTCTTCAATGTCTCCACTTATGGAAACATAGGAGTGGGCTGGACGCTGGACGGGGTTAACTTCCTGGGCGGCTCCCTACGTATGCTTTTCCCTTTTTCGCTGGGTATGCTGATGTCGCGTAACTTCAAGCCTATGAAGGTGAGAGGTGCTTTCTGGATCTGTACCGTTGCATTGATTGCCCTGTTCGCTGTTCCTTATCTCGAAGGAATGGAGCCGCTTTGCATGAATGGTGTTTATGAAGCGTTTTGTGTGATTGTGGCTTTCCCTATCATTCTTTGGATAGGAGCGTCGGGCACCACTACGGACGTGCAATCGACAAAGATATGCAAATTTCTGGGGGATATATCCTATCCGGTTTATGTGATCCATTATCCGTTGATGTATCTGTTCTATGCATGGCTGATTGAGAATAAGCTCTATACGTTGGGCGAGACTTGGCACGTAGCCGTGTGCGTCTTTGTCTTGAGTATCGTGCTTGCTTATCTGTGCCTGAAACTGTATGACGAACCGATACGTAAGTATTTGGCTAAACGCTTCTTGAGTAAAAAATGATAGTTTCATTGTTATGCATCTGAAAAACATTTCATAAAGCTAAAAAAAGAACTCCAACCAAGTGGCGGATAAAGTCGCATTGGTTGGAGTTTTTTATCAATAGAATAAGTTTCTCTTCGTCAGTAAATGAGACTGATTCTATGTCTTTGCATTTTAGATGTGAAACGATATAGATTAATAGAGTTGCTTGCTCATTTTATAATTGGTGAGACACATTTGATTAGCTTTCCGTTTTTGTTCTTCATCAACCTGAAAACCTTGTTTCTCGAAAAACGGTTTTGCTGTGATGCTAACCTCCGATGTTAATCTTTTCGTACCTCTTTCTCGTGCGTATGCTTCGAGATATTTATACAAAGATGTCGCAATGCCTTGATGCTGAAAGTCCTTATGGACAAACAGCGTGTGCATATATCCGTCATCGTTGACAGAGCCGAAGCCTACAATCACACCTTCTTCATTTTCTGCAACCACATAATGTTGCTCTTCGAAAAGCTCACCCCAATGTGATGTATCGTCTCCGCACGAAGCCCAGTCTGCTACTTCTTCGGCTGTATAATCTTTTCGGTTCACAGTCAGAACTGTATGCTGATATAGCTCTTGTAGTGCTGGAATATCAGACAGGTTTACTTGGCGGATTCTATTCATCTTATCTCTAAATTTCTTATTTAGTAAACTTCTACTTTCTCTGCAATTCTCTTAGCCTTGTCGCGCAACGTATCCAAATCAGTATCGAGCGGAGCGTAGCAAAGCACCACACCCATACGACGGTTGACGCGTGTAAACGGTTTGCCGAATATACGTAGATAGGTATCTTCTTCTTTGGTCACTTCTTCCAGTCCACGATATTGAGGGCGTTCCTGACTGGCAATCGGAGAGAGGATGACGGCACTTGCACCTATCCGTTCTTGCTTGATGCCCGGAATAGGCAGACCGAGCACGGCACGCAGGTGCAATTCAAATTCATTCAGATTTTGTGTTCCTGCCAAAGTCACCATGCCGGTATCGTGCGGACGTGGAGAAAGTTCGGAGAAATAGACTCCGTTTTCATGGCTTAGGAAGAACTCAACTCCCCAAAGTCCTGCGCCTGTCAGCGCGCGGGTTACTTTTTCTGCCATCTCTTCCGCTTCTTTCAAATGAGCAGGATCGATGTGTGCAGGCTGGAAACTTTCGCGATAGTCGCCACCTTTCTGCACGTGTCCGATAGGGGGGCAGAACAGGGTGGGGCCGTTCTTTTGAGTAACGGTGAGCAGGGTGATTTCGCTGTCGAATTTGATAAATTCTTCAATGATAAGTTCGCGGATATCGCCACGGCTTCCGCTGCATCCGTATTCCCAGGCGTGTTCAAGTTCGTCGGCACTCTTCACCAGCGACTGTCCTTTACCGGAGGATGACATCAACGGTTTAACGACACAAGGGAAACCGATTTTAGCGGCAGCTTCTTTCAGTTCGTCCAATGTTTTGGCGTAGAAGTATTTGGCTGTTTTCAGTCCGAGCTCTTTGGCGGCAAGGTCGCGGATAGCTTTACGATTCATCGTGAAGTTCACGGCACGGGCGCTGGGCACTACCTGTATGCCTTCTTTTTCGAAGTCATACAAACGTTCTGTGCGGATCGCTTCAATCTCCGGAACGATAATGTCCGGCTGGTGTTTCTTTACGACACGCTCCAGTTCTTCACCGTTCAGCATATCGAATACTTCAAATTCATCAGCCACTTGCATAGCAGGTGCTCCCGCGTATGAGTCGCAGGCAATGATGTGTTGACCTTTACGTTGAGCTGAAATTACAAATTCTTTTCCTAGTTCTCCGGAACCGAGTAACAGTATTTTCTTCATCATTTTGAGTGTTTTATATTAGTGGTGCAAAATTACAGCAAAAAAATGAGATAATAATTGTATAGGCGTTGATTATATTTCTCTTTTATATAAATAAGGAATAGTCTTCTATATAATATAAGGTGCAATGTAAATCCTGCATGAAAAACTTTCGTGCAGGATTTGGTGTTTTCTTTAGTTGAAAAGCGTATCCTTGAAAAAGACAACCAGAACCTCCTGAAAATTGCTGTGAATTTTAGTGCGGAGACGCGAAATATAGAGAAATGGATCGTAGAAAAATAGAAAATACGGCTTTAAACTTTCTTAAGGAAAACATGAAAAAACAGCGTTCGCTGTGTTCGAGCACAAAACTAGTTGTCTGTGCTACTATTTTGTATTACGGCTAAATCCTTGATTTAAAACAAAGAGAAAGGAAACTGGACGCGAAAATCCGGTTTATTGATATATTATTATCTCAAAATCTATTTTGCTATTGATTTGTAGTCTAAATTCGCCTAAATTGGTCAATCTGTAGCTATTATTAGTCTAATAAGTGTTATCGAACGACAAATTATAAAAAAGGAGTAACAATGATACAGAATTGTTTCTACATTTGTGCAGTTGTTTCTTTAACTATTTCTAGTGGTAGAAGTTTCTAGGATATAGAAAATAGTTGAACAAAAAATTAATTCAACTGTTTATTATAATATTGAAATTAGGTAAAACGCGAAAATGTTTATTCCTTATCATATTATAAGGTCAAAAAGGAGAGAAAAGAATAATATAAATAAAAGAGATTGCTTATGTCACAGATTATCGGACATATCTCGCAGGTCATCGGCCCTGTGGTCGATGTGTACTTTGAAGGTACGGATGCGGAACTGGTGCTGCCAAGCATCCACGACGCACTGGAGATAAAAAGGCCAAACGGCAAAATACTGGTTATAGAAGTTCAGCAACATATCGGCGAAAATACGGTGCGTACCGTAGCGATGGATAGTACCGACGGACTTCAGAGAGGCATGAAAGTGTATCCCACCGGAGGCCCGATCACTATGCCGATAGGCGAACAGATTAAAGGACGACTGATGAACGTAGTCGGTGATTCGATCGACGGTATGAAAGGGCTCAACCGCGACGGTGCGTATTCCATTCACCGAGATCCCCCTAAATTTGAGGATTTGACAACTGTGCAAGAGGTGCTCTTCACGGGTATCAAAGTGATCGACCTGCTCGAACCGTATGCCAAAGGTGGTAAAATCGGTTTGTTCGGCGGCGCCGGTGTGGGAAAAACCGTATTGATCCAGGAACTTATCAATAATATCGCCAAGAAACATAACGGATTCTCCGTATTTGCCGGAGTAGGTGAACGTACCCGTGAAGGTAACGACTTGCTGCGCGAAATGATCGAATCCGGCGTTATCCGCTACGGCGAAGCATTCAAGGAAAGCATGGAGAAAGGCCACTGGGATCTTTCGAAAGTAGATTATAACGAACTGGAGAAATCGCAAGTATCGCTGATTTTCGGTCAGATGAACGAACCTCCGGGCGCACGTGCTTCTGTGGCACTGTCCGGACTGACGGTAGCGGAATCTTTCCGCGACGCCGGTAAAGAAGGTGAGAAACGCGATATCCTGTTCTTTATCGATAATATCTTCCGTTTCACGCAAGCAGGTTCGGAAGTGTCCGCCCTTTTGGGACGTATGCCCTCCGCTGTTGGTTACCAGCCTACGCTGGCCACGGAAATGGGTGCGATGCAGGAACGTATCACGTCTACCCGCAAAGGTTCTATCACCTCCGTACAAGCGGTGTATGTGCCTGCCGATGACTTGACCGACCCGGCTCCTGCAACGACTTTCAGCCACTTGGACGCAACTACCGTACTCGACCGTAAGATCACCGAGCTGGGTATCTATCCGGCTGTCGACCCGTTGGCGTCTACGTCACGTATCCTCGACCCGCACATTGTAGGCCAGGAACATTACGACATAGCGCAGCGAGTGAAACAAATCTTGCAGCGTAACAAGGAATTGCAGGATATTATCTCTATCCTCGGTATGGAAGAACTCTCGGAAGAAGACAAGATGGTAGTGAACCGCGCCCGCCGTGTGCAGCGTTTCCTTTCGCAACCGTTTGCCGTAGCCGAACAGTTTACAGGCGTTCCGGGTGTGATGGTGGGTATTGAAGATACCATCAAGGGATTCAAGATGATTCTGGACGGAGAAGTGGATTATCTTCCCGAACAGGCTTTCCTGAATGTCGGCACGATTGAGGAAGCAATAGAGAAAGGTAAGAAATTGCTGGAACAGGCGAAAAAATAAAAATATAGAGTGATGAAAGAACTGCATTTGAGTATAGTATCGCCCGAAAAGAGCATATTCGACGGAGATGTGAAGATTGTCACATTGCCGGGCATGATCGGTTCGTTTTCTATTCTGCCGGGGCATGCGCCCATTGTATCGTCGCTGAAAGCGGGAACGTTGAGTTATACGACGATGGAGGGAGAAGAGCACACGATGGATATTCAGGGCGGTTTTGTTGAAATGAGTGACGGCACGGTTTCTGCCTGTGTTTCCTGACGGAAGCCTTCCGGCACAAAGACCAAGTATCTAAAGATTGAAAAAAACGAGATAATAACCTTACAGAAAAACACAGTAACATGATGAATATTAGTAAAACTAAACGGAACTTTATCTGTTGGCATACCTTATTTGCAGTGATTAGTGCGGCGCTCGGAGCTGTTATCCTACACTTCGCTCTGCCGGGGCATTATTTCGGAGGGTATCCGTTTATACCGGTTTATTTTTACTTCTTCGGGTTGGCCAGCATCTATATGTTCGACGCTTGCCGGCGGCACGCTCCGCAGAGATTGTTACTGTTGTATTTGGCAATGAAGATGATAAAGATGATTCTTTCGCTGATTCTGGTCTTGATTTATTGCCTTGCTGTACGCGAAGAAGCCAGAGCTTTTTTACTGACGTTTATCTCGTTCTATTTGATATATCTGATATTCGAAACCTGGTTTTTCTTCTCTTTTGAGATGAACCAGAAACGGAAAAAGAAAAATAAGAAGAAACATGAAACAGTTGCATAACATAGTAGCTCCGTTGATTCTGTTCTGTCTGATGGCAGCGGTCAGTTTGCCGGTTCTTGCGCAAGAGCAAGAGGGGGAAACGGTGGCGCAGCAGACGCAGGACGAAATTACTCCGAAGGAGGAACAGGAGAACACGGTTGATGTGAAAGAAATTGTGTTCGGTCATATCGGCGACTCCTACGAATGGCATATTACAACATGGGGTAACACGCATATTACTATACCGTTACCTATTATTGTTTATAGTAGCACTTCAGGTTGGCACACGTTCCTTTCTTCCCGTCTCGAAGAGAATGGAGGTACGTATGAAGGACTTTCCATCGCTCCCGCAGGAAGCAAATATGAAGGCAAACTGGTAGAGTATGACGCCGCAGGCGAACAGGTTCGCCCTTGGGATATTTCCATTACGAAAGTGACGTTTGCCTTGTTGTTCAACAGCGTATTGCTGCTCGTTATCGTGTTGTGTGTGGCACATTGGTACAGGAAACGTCCGCAAGGAGCCAAAGCACCGGGAGGATTTATCGGATTCATGGAGATGTTCATCATGATGGTGAACGACGATATCATCAAGAGTTGTGTCGGACCTAACTACCGGAAGTTCGCGCCATATCTGCTGACAGCGTTCTTTTTCATCTTTATCAATAACATGATGGGATTGATTCCGTTCTTCCCCGGAGGCGCGAATGTGACGGGAAATATCGCTATCACGATGGTGCTGGCGGTCTGCACGTTCCTTGCAGTCAATATCTTCGGTACGAAACATTACTGGAAAGATATTTTCTGGCCCGATGTACCTTGGTGGCTGAAAGTGCCTGTGCCGATGATGCCGTTCATCGAGTTCTTCGGAATCTTTACGAAACCGTTTGCTTTGATGATCCGTCTTTTTGCCAATATGCTGGCCGGACACATGGCGATGCTGGTGCTCACCTGCCTGATCTTTATCTCGGCAAGCATGGGGCCTGCGCTGAACGGCACGCTCACGGTGGCTTCCGTATTGTTCAACATCTTTATGAATGCGCTTGAACTGCTGGTGGCTTTCATCCAGGCTTACGTATTTACGATGTTGTCGGCAGTGTTTATCGGACTGGCACAGGAAGGAGCCAGAGTGAAAACAGAAGAATAATCAATGAAACGCGGTGAAAACGTGACTGAACGAATACGGAATAAACGCGCGGAATGAGGAATTAAATAATAAAAACAAGAGAAAATATAAACCATTTTAAAACTGAAAATTATGTTACTATCAGTATTGTTACAAGCCACTGCAGCAGCAGTAGGAGTTAGTAAATTAGGTGCAGCTATCGGTGCAGGTCTTGCAGTAATCGGAGCTGGTTTGGGTATTGGTAAGATTGGTGGTTCGGCAATGGAAGCTATCGCACGCCAGCCGGAAGCATCGGGAGACATTCGTATGAACATGATTATCGCCGCCGCCTTGATTGAAGGTGTGGCCCTGTTGGCGGTAGTAGTTTGTCTGTTGGTGTTCTTCCTCTAATCAGGTATATAACAAGCGGATTTCGCAGGCGTAAAACCCTGTTTCTAAATGGGGGAGATCCTCATGCAATGGGCAGCCGCGAAATCGTAAATTGTAAATCGTAAAATCGTAAATAAAGATTATGTCATTACTATTACCTGATAGTGGCCTGCTGTTCTGGATGTTTCTCTCATTCGGGATTGTGTTCGTGATATTGGCGAAATACGGCTTCCCCGTCATCATCAAGATGGTGGAAGGCCGTAAGACCTATATCGACCAGTCTTTGGAGGTGGCGAGGGAAGCTAATGCCCAGTTGTCTAAACTGAAACAAGAAGGCGACGCATTGGTGGCAGCCGCCAACAAAGAGCAAGGACGCATCTTGAGGGAAGCAATGGAAGAACGTGACAAGATTGTTCACGAGGCCCGTAAACAAGCCGAAATTGCCGCACAAAAAGAACTTGATGCGGTGAAACAACAAATCCAGATGGAGAAAGACGAAGCAATCCGCGACATCCGTCGCCAGGTGGCCGTGCTTTCTGTTGACATCGCCGAGAAAGTGCTCCGCAAGAGTCTTGAGGACAAGGATGCACAGATGGGCATGATCGACCGCATGCTGGATGAAGTACTAACCCCGAATAAGAACTAAGGAAGATGGAAGTCGGAATACTCTCAATGCGTTATGCAAAAGCTATCATTGAATACGCACAGGAAAAAGGTCTGGAAGACAGGTTGTATCAGGAGTTTCTGACCCTGTCGCACAGCTTTTGTGAACAGCCCGGTCTGCGCGAAGCGCTTGATAATCCCGTCATCACGACCAAGGAAAAGTTGGCGTTAGTCTGCACAGCTGCCGATGGTGACGGTAAATCGACCAGAGAGTTTGTCCAATTTATCACTTTGGTACTGCGAAACAGGCGTGAAGGCTATCTGCAATTTATCAGCCTGATGTATCTGGATCTCTACCGGAAGTTGAAACATATTGGCGTAGGAAAGCTGATTACAGCCGTTCCTGTCAATAAGGAAACAGAAGACCGGATCCGGTCGGCTGCCGCACATATCCTGCATGCTCAGATGGAGCTGGAAACGGTGATAGATCCTTCTATCGAAGGTGGGTTTATCTTTGATATCAACGACTATCGGTTGGATGCAAGCGTTGCCACGCAGTTGAAGCGAGTGAAACAACAATTTATTGATAAGAATAGGAGAATTGTATAATGTCTGAAAATATAAGAGTAAGCGAAGTATCCGATATATTGCGCAAGCAGCTCGAAGGAATCAATGCCAATGTGCAACTTGACGAAATCGGTACGGTGCTCCAGGTGAGTGACGGCGTAGTGCGTATCTATGGACTACGGAACGCCGAGGCCAATGAATTGCTGGAGTTTGATAATGGTATCAAAGCAATCGTGATGAACCTCGAAGAGGACAACGTGGGTGCTGTACTGTTGGGCCCGACGGACAAAATCAAAGAAGGATTCGTCGTGAAGCGTACCAAACGTATCGCCTCCATCCGTGTAGGAGAGGGCATGCTGGGACGTGTGATTGACCCGCTGGGCGAACCGCTCGACGGCAAAGGATTGATTGGCGGCGAACTGTATGATATGCCTTTGGAACGTAAAGCTCCGGGAGTAATCTATCGTCAGCCTGTGAACCAGCCGTTGCAGACCGGATTGAAGGCTGTGGACGCCATGATTCCTATCGGTCGCGGACAGCGTGAGTTGATTATCGGCGACCGCCAGACAGGAAAGACTGCCATTGCGATTGATACGATTATCAACCAGCGCACTAACTTCCTGGCAGGCGACCCTGTATATTGTATCTATGTAGCTATCGGTCAGAAGGGTTCTACTGTTGCTTCTATCGTTAATACGCTTCGTGAGTACGGAGCACTGGACTACACGGTGGTTGTAGCTGCCACGGCTGGTGACCCGGCTGCGTTGCAGTATTACGCTCCGTTTGCAGGTGCTGCCATCGGCGAGTATTTCCGTGATACCGGGCGTCATGCGTTAGTGGTTTATGATGACCTTTCCAAACAGGCGGTGGCTTATCGTGAGGTTTCGCTGATTCTTCGCCGTCCGTCCGGTCGTGAGGCTTATCCGGGTGATATCTTCTATCTGCACTCCCGTCTGTTGGAACGTGCTGCCAAGATTATCAGTCAGGAAGAAGTGGCACGCGAAATGAACGATCTCCCAGAAAGTCTAAAGGGGATTGTGAAAGGTGGCGGCTCGCTCACAGCATTGCCTATCATCGAAACGCAAGCAGGTGACGTATCGGCTTATATCCCGACGAACGTGATTTCTATCACCGACGGACAGATATTCCTTGAGACTGACTTGTTCAACCAGGGTACGCGTCCGGCTATCAACGTCGGTATCTCCGTATCCCGTGTAGGTGGTAACGCGCAGATTAAGGCTATGAAGAAGGTGGCCGGAACATTGAAGATTGACCAGGCGCAATATCGCGAGTTGGAAGCCTTCTCTAAGTTCAGCAGCGACATGGACCCGATTACTGCCCTGACTATTGATAAAGGACGTAAGAACGGACAATTATTGATTCAACCGCAATACAGCCCGATGCCCGTAGAGCAGCAGATTGCTATCCTCTACTGTGGTACGCACGGACTTCTACATGATGTCCCATTGGATAAGGTGCAAGACTTTGAACGCAGTTTCATCGAATCTCTGCAACTGAATCATCAGGAGGATGTATTGGACATACTGAAAACGGGCGTGATCGACGATAACGTGATTAAAGCTATCGAAGAGACTGCCGCTATGGTGGCGAAACAGTACTTATAATAGTGATTAGTTGGTTAGTGATAAGTGATTAGCTTACTGTCACCAACCACTAACCGCCAACTATTAATCACTATCACCAACTATTAATAATTAACCACTAACCAATAAAAAAATGGCTTCACTGAAAGAAGTAAAAACCAGAATAAATTCGGTAAAAAGTACCCGAAAAATCACTTCAGCAATGAAGATGGTGGCTTCTGCCAAATTACACAAGGCACAAGGAGCCATTGAGAATATGCTGCCTTATCAGAAGAAGTTGAACAAGATTCTGACTAACTTCCTAAGCGCGGACCTGCCCATCGAATCTCCTTATGTGCAGGAGCGTGAAGTGAAGCGTGTAGCAATCGTCGTCTTTTCTTCAAACACTTCTCTTTGTGGTGCTTTCAACGCCAACGTCATCAAAATGATGATGCAAACGATCGGGGAGTTCCGCACCCTGGGACAGGATAATATCTTGATATTCCCAATTGGCAAGAAGGTGGATGAAGCGGTCAAACGAATGGGATTCAAACCGCAGGAGACTTCTCCGACGCTCTCCGACAAACCGACGTATCAGGAGGCTGCCGAATTGGCTCACCGACTGATGGATATGTATGTGGCAGGAGAAGTGGACCGCGTGGAAATAATCTATCATCACTTCAAATCAATGGGGGTACAGATTCTTCTCCGGGAGACGTATCTCCCCATTGATATGACGAATGTGGTAAGTGAAGAGGACAGAATGAATAAGGAGGAGGTAGAGGAGCATGAAATTGCCAATGATTATATCATCGAACCGAACGCGGAAGAATTGATCGCCAGCTTAATACCAACAGTATTGAGCCAGAAGATTTTTACCGCTGCCGTTGACTCTAATGCATCGGAACATGCTGCACGTACCCTGGCTATGCAAGTGGCTACGGACAATGCAAATGAACTGATTCAGGATTTGACGAAGCAGTATAATAAGAGTCGCCAGCAGGCGATTACAAATGAGTTGCTGGATATTGTAGGGGGGACAATGAAATAGATTCCAAGGATTAATAACAATATTTTTTGATTCGGTATCCCATTTTTAAGATAAGCCTTAAAAATGGGATATTTGTATATATATTTGTGGCATAATTAGGCTTGATTATGGGTTTATGCCTAGACAAAACAAACTTAAAAATATATATAGATTATGAGAATTAAGCATTTATTGAACTTTTTCGTTGCAACGGTATTTATCGGTGTGGCAGTAGGATGTGCAGAAAAGGATTTGTATGATCCTAATTATGGGAAAGAACCTGTAAAAGGTCCTGAAGAATATTTTGGATTCGAAACACGTGGAGATGTGTCGCTTGATGTGAATTATGCATTACCCGGATTTGCGGCTCTTATTGAAGTCTATGACATTGATCCGATGGAAATTGTGGATAATACACCTGTAAAAAAACAAGGAGTGGAAGCTTTATTCAAGATTTACACAGATGAAAGCGGAAAGTTTAATGGAAAGATGAATATTCCTACTTCTGTAAAATCGATATACCTATATACGGAAAGTTGGGGATTACCAAGGTGTATGCCATTGGAAATAAAGGATGGTATGGTTAGTTTTGATATGTCAAATATAGGAGCTTCTACTGTAAAAGCAAAAAATAATACACGGTCTTATGGTTTTCAAGGGACGGTTCCTTATGTCTTGAATGGAAATAATAAACTGTATTCCTTATGTAAATGGGGAGAGGGAGGAAGTCTTGACAGTAAATATATGTCATTTGAAGAGAACGTTGGTGATGAAACGGTTGGAAGTTTGACGCAACGTTTGAAGAATTTCTTTAATCCTGATGGAATAGCGAATGTTGATAATATGAATTTAGTCACCCAATCCAGAACTACAAATATTACGGTAACACAAGATGGGACTGCATTGGATGTTATTTTCCTGAATCGGGATGCCATGTATAATAATTCGTTCGGGTATTATTATTATAAAACATCTAAGGAACCTGATATGCGCGGAATGTCAGATATGAAGAAGTATATCATATTTCCAAATGTTTCTTTCTCTGTATATGGAGGTCAGTTGCCTATTTTGAAATGTGGCAGTAAAGTACGTTTGCTCTATTTTGATGAACAAGGTAATGCTAAAGAGGAATTTCCAGCCGGTTATACGGTAGGATGGTTTATGTATGCTGATGGATATAATCAGAGTGAGAATGAAATTGATATAACAAAACAAGTTGCATCAGGTTTCTCTAATTTATTAGCTTCTAATCAGGTGTTGGGACAGCAGCGACAGAATTTTGTATCTGTAAAGGACGAGACAAGCGGCAAGGTTATTATCGGAGTAGAAGATGGGGCAAATAATAGTTATTGTGATCTTTTATTCTATGTAAATGCATCAAAAACTATTGAGGAACCCAATGACAGACCTGTTATAACTCCGGATGATGGAAATGAACCAGAAAAACCGGATGTAACTGAAACGAAGACCGGTACATTAGCTTTTGAAGATATATGGCCTGGCGGTGGAGATTATGATATGAATGACGTAATCGTAGAATATAATCGTGCCGTATCTTTTGATAAAAAGAACCAGGTAACTAAAATTGTAGATACATTTACTCCTGTACATGATGGTGCAGTGTTTGCGAATGCTTTTGCTTATCAGGTAGATAAGGGACAATTCGGTAAAATGACTTTTTCCGCTACTACGGAAGGGATACATACGGAATCTGCAACATCTTCTATTATTGTTTGTCCGAATGTGAAGCAAGCTATTCAAAAGGTATATACTATAACCCGTGAATTTACAGGCGGTTCTTTCAATAAGAAAGATTTAAAGTCATATAATCCTTATATCATAGTGAAGTATGCCGAAGGGCAAAAAGGTCGTACAGAAGTGCATCTGCCTAAGCATGAGGCAACATCTCTTGCGGACTTGTCTTTAGCAGGTACTCAAAAGGATGCTTATTACATAGATAAAGAAGGAGCTTATCCGTTTGCTATTGATATTCCTATCTTGAACTTTATTTCAGTAACTGAAAAAAAGAGTATTGATACCGAATATCCTAACTTTAAAGCTTGGGCAGATTCTAAAGGAGAAAAATATACGGATTGGTATAACAATCATGTAAATTAACTCTCAAAGCATATAACACAACATTTGGTGTTTTTATTGTTCTCTCGTCCCGGTCGTTATTTAATGAAAACGACCGGGACTTTCTTTTATCCGATTGCTTCTCATCTCTACCAGAAAAAGTTTGCTACTTTTATTTCAATCTCTATATAGTTTTCTGTACCTTTGCACAAAACAATATAACTTTCATGGAAAATAACCCGGAACTGCAGCTAGCTTGGCAGTTCATAGAAAATACAGGCACACATTTATTTCTTACCGGAAAAGCCGGAACCGGAAAAACGACATTTCTTAGACGATTGAAAGAACATACGCCCAAACGCATGGTCGTATTGGCTCCGACAGGGATTGCAGCTATCAATGCGGGAGGAGTAACGATTCATTCTTTCTTTCAGTTGTCTTTTGCCCCTTTCGTGCCGGAAACTACCTTTAATTCTTCCCAAACGCATTACCGTTACAGTAAAGAAAAGCGGAACATAATTCGTAGTATGGATTTGCTCGTTATTGATGAGATCAGTATGGTGCGTGCCGATTTGTTGGATGCGGTGGATGCAACTTTGCGGCGGTATCGCGATAGAGAGAAACCATTTGGCGGGGTGCAGCTGTTGATGATTGGAGATTTGCAGCAATTGGCTCCCGTCGTGAAAGATAATGAGTGGGAACTGTTGAGGAAGCATTACGAAACCCCTTATTTCTTTGCGAGCCATGCGTTGAAAGAAACGGTATATATGACCATTGAGCTTAAAAAAGTCTACCGGCAGAGTGACACATTCTTCCTGTCTTTATTAAATAAAATCCGGGAAAATAAGGCTGATGATGAAGTGTTGAATGAACTGAACCGTCGTTATCAGCCTGGTTTCCAGCCACAAAAAGAAGAAGGATATATTCGGCTGACGACACATAATTATCAGGCACAGAAAGTAAATGACCGTGAACTGGCATCTTTATCCGGCAAGGCGTATCATTTTCGTGCCGAGATAGAAGGAGACTTCCCCGAATATTCGTACCCTGCGGATGAACTCCTGACAATAAAGGAAGGGGCACAAATTATGTTCCTGAAGAATGATCCATCGTCCGAGAAACGATATTATAACGGTATGATTGGTGAGGTGGTCACTGTTAATGATGCAGGCATTATCGTGCGGGGGAAGGGGAATAAATCAGAATTTCAGTTGTTGCCGGAAGAGTGGGGAAATTATAAGTACGTGCTGAATGAGGAAACAAAGGAAATCACGGAAGTGATAGAAGGAACGTTCCGTCAATATCCTATCCGTCTGGCATGGGCTATTACGATACATAAAAGTCAGGGGTTGACGTTTGAGCGTGCCATTATTGATGCGCGTAACTCTTTTGCGCACGGACAGACTTATGTAGCGTTGAGCCGTTGCAAGACTTTGGAAGGGATGGTGTTGGAGTCTCCTTTGCGGAGGGAAGCCATTATTAGTGATGCTACGGTGGATAATTTCACCAAAGCGGTAGAGCAGAATAAGCCGGGCAGTCAGCAGTTGAACGATATGCAAAAGGCGTATTTCTTTGATTTGTTGAGTGATTTGTTTAATTTCTATTCGATCGATCAGGCTTATAAACGATTGCTTCGTTTGATAGATGAAGATTTGTATAAGCTCTTTCCGAAGCAGTTGGCAGAATATAAGGCATTGGAACCTCGCATCAAAGAGAAAATAGTGGAAGTGTCCCAGCGTTTTCGTAACCAGTATACCCGGTTGATACATGAGAGTGAAGACTATGCGACGAATCAGGAGTTACAGGAGCGGATTCGTTCCGGGGCCAGATATTTTCATAAAGAGTTGGCGCCGGTTCGGGCTTTGTATAATAAGACTAATATGCCTCTTGATAATAAAGAGTTGAGAAAGCTGTTGGCGGAACGTATGCAGGCGTTGGATGATGCGTTGTGGATTAAAGAGTCTTTGTTGGAGGCTGTGTCTGCAAGAGAGAGATTCGCTATTACGGATTATTTGAAGTTGAAGGCTAAAGTAATGTTGAGTCTTGAGGATGATTCTTCTTCTTCCGGTTCTTCGAAAGCGTTGAAAGAAAAGAAAGAGCGGAAGGAACGGAAAGAGCGTACACGTAGCGGTGCTGAAAAGGTGAAAGTGGAAGTGCCTACGGATATTTTGCATCCGGAGCTTTATCGCGCCCTGTCTGAATGGAGGACAGCCAAAACACGTGAGGTGAATCTTCCTGCGTATGTTATTATGCAGCAGAAAGCGTTGATGGGAATTGTGAATCTGCTACCGGATAATCCAAGAGCTCTGGAAGCGATACCCTATTTCGGAGCAAAAGGGGTGGAAAGGTATGGACTTGAAATATTAGGCATTGTCCGTAAGTATATGGCGGAAAATCAATTGGAAAGACCGGAAATAATGGATATGCTCATCTCTGATAATAGGGAAGCCGCAAGCCGACGGGAAGAGCTGAAGCAACGGAAAGAAGAACAGAAGCAACGGAAAGAGGAAGAAAAACAGAAGAAGGAAGCAGAGAAACAGAAAAAAGAAGCGGAGAAGGAGAAGAAAAAAGATACAAAATTAGTCAGCTATGAAATGTTCTGCCAGGGAATGAGCATAGATGAAATAGCCAAAGCTCGCGAATTGGTATCGGGAACCATTGCCGGTCATTTGGAATATTATGTCCGTTTAGGAAAGATTAAAGTGGAGAAAGTAGTGAAAGCTGAAAATCTGGCGAAGATTCGTAAGCATCTGGAAGAACATGAATACATGGGAATATTTGCCATTAAGGCAGCATTAGGAGACGATGTCTCCTATGCTGATATAAAGTTTGTATTGGCTGTTTCCGGGCATTAACTAATTATCTCTGGACCTAGCCCCAAACATAAAAATATCTCTGTCTTTCGTTCACAATGCTCATTCTTGCTCTTGTCAAACCATCGCAAGCAATATCAGAGATTACAGAAAAATGAAACGAAAACAGGAACACTGATATCAATCAGAATACCGTGTAAGATAGCGATGGGAATCATTTCTTTTCCCGAATATCTGCTGATGGAGGGCAGGAGTACATCCATCGAATTGACTCCTGCCGCTGAAATAGGAGCCAGTTTCCCGAAATACTTCTTGATGATTGGAGTACCGAGAAGTGCCATCATCTCACGGAAAATATTAGTCAACAGTGCGATAGTTCCTAATTCCGTAGCCAGTTGCAGCCCGATAGAAGGCTCTTTGAACTGGGTGATAAGGATAGAAGAGAGCGAATAGTATGCGAATCCGCTTCCCACTGCCATACAGTCGAACACGCTCCACTGGCGCAATAGCAGGCTTGCTAAAGCAGAAAACAGCAACGTACCGATAATCGTTCCCAACGGAATCAACAGCATTTTAGGATGCAAATGTGAAACAATCGCTTTCAGGTTCTTATTAGAACCGATACTGATTCCCACTTGCAGCATTAACGCATAAAGTATATACATTGAAACTGTGTGCGTATCAAACTGGAACTTGTTGAAAGCTCCCATGACACAACCTACACAAAAGAATAATATAACGATCAAACTTCCTTTCATTGTTCACCTCCTTCTTGAATAAACGCGTCTTTTTTCCTCTTAAAAGAAATCAGACTCCTTTTTTTATTATTCGCCTCCTTTTCTAAAAAACAATTGCAGTACCAAACGGGCAGCGATCAGGCTTCCCAATACACCGGACACGGCAAGAACAATTGCCTGCCATCCGAATTTACCGAGATTGTTTACAATCAGGCTATTAGAACCGATAGACACACCGAGAATGAAGAGCAACAAGAATATTGTAAGAGAAATTGTCTTTTCTGTCTTTTGCAAGATACTCCAGTTACGCAATACATAACCGATGCCGATTCCTAAAAACATAGTAGATATAATAGAGAACATAATGTATATATTTTTGGTTAGGTTAAACTGATTATTGACAACGCACAAGAGAATTTTCAAAGAAGATGATACATCTGCTTGAAAATCGGAAAGGAATACTGCTGTGAATAGTGAAACAAGTCAGCAGATAGTTCCTGTTAAGAAATAATAGGGTAATTTAGATGAATCCACTGAACCAATGTACATGCACGCAGCAAGACTTACAGAAAGTCGGTATTCCTGCAAGAAAAAGATTAGCGTTATGTAGTTGTAATGTTTGATTCATCATTGGTCTTTTTTGATTTTGGTGCAAAGATAATAACTTATTGCATATTTTCAAAATAAATATGCAATAAATGAAGCGAAAGAATTATTCGGAATGAAATAGATTGTTGTAAAAAGTAGTATTGTTTCCAATTCTACCACTGTCTTCAATTTGGGCACTATCCCGTATTTTGTGTAAATAGCCACTGTTCATCATTTGGAGACTCTCTTAATTATATAAATAGAAACCACAGAATTCCTCTTGTAGTTTTCTGTTTACGTAAAATGATGGATAGTCCTTGAAATTGCTATCTGTCTCTTCCTTATAAATGTTCCCAGTTCGCAAGAACCTCTTTTAGCTTCTGTGGCTTGTATCCAAGCATTGTTCGTGCTTTATCGATACTCATTCCGCTAAAACGGGGACGGGGAGTGGTTTCATTCATTTCCTCTGTCGTGACAGGATGGATAAGAGAGTGATCCAGTCCCATATAATCTGCTACCTGATAAGCAATCTCCGCAATGCTCATGCACTCAACGCCACAAATGTGAAAGATACCGTTCGTTGGATGTGCTATCAAACGCTGTACACCATCCGATACGTCTCCAACATAAGTCGGTGTCCGCCATTGATCGGATACGACACGGATTTCTTGTCCGGCTTTCAAACGGTTCATTACCAACTGGACGATATTACCGTGTTGTCCCGGCAGCGCTCTGCCATAAACGATTGCTACACGGACAATAGCATAACTGCTGCAAGTTTCTGCCACTTTCTCTTCTCCTTTCCACTTGGTATATCCGTAATAGTTGACGGGAGCGGGGATGTCTTCTTCTGTGTACAACGGTCCGGCATCTTCATTTATCTTTTCATCGAAAACAAACATCTTTCCATCGAAAACAAAGTCCGTCGATAGATGAATGAACCGGCTTTTATATTCTTCGCAAAAAACAGCCAGTTGGCTCACTGCGGTCACATTGGTAAGATAAGCCTCTTCATGATGCGTCTCGCAATAATCCGGCACGGACAGGGCGGAACAATTAATGACCACATCAGGCTGAACCTCCTCAAAAAGACACTTAATGTCCGCTTCATTCCGTATATCTGTTTCAATGAAACGATATTTCCCTACATCATTCGGAGAAATATCCGGATGCAGAGAGCACCCCGTTACCTTATATTGTGCATGAACAGACAAATCATTCAATATTTGGCGTCCGGTGAATCCATTGGCGCCGATAATCAATATCTTCTTCATTAGGTTCTATTTATATATAGTGTTATAGATATCAAGGCGCCATATCCGGACTTTTTGATGATACAATCATTGCGGAGACACGACTTTTTTGCACATATTTCTACAAAAATAGAAAATAATATCCATTGCGCAAATAGATTTCGTACTTCCCATCTTACTTTGCTCCCGATAACGAGATTTATATGAATGGATAAAAGAAAAGAAGTATGGAAAAAGTAATTATGGGAACACGTTTGCCCGCTAAGCTTTGGTTGAATGAAGTAGAAGACTCTTGTATGTCGCAGATTATGGATTTAACTTCACTTCCTTTTGCGTTTAAACATATTGCCATCATGCCTGATGCCCATGCGGGAAAAGGAATGCCAATTGGCGGTGTGTTGGCTACGAAGGGTGTGATTGTTCCCAATGCTGTGGGAGTGGATATCGGTTGTGGAATGTGTGCGATTAAGACCAATCGAAAAGCGGAAGATTTTAGTTATACGGATTTGACTTCCATCATGTCGAAGATTCGTGCGGCCATTCCCTTGGGATTCGATCATCATACTAAAAAGCAAGATCAGGAGTTACTTCCACAAGGATTCGACCTTGAGGAGATGCCTATATTGAAGAATCAGTACGAGGCTTGTTTGAAGCAGATAGGAACCTTGGGAGGAGGAAACCACTTTATTGAGATTCAGAAAGATACCGAAACGTCTGATGTGTGGGTGATGATTCACTCCGGAAGCCGTAACATTGGTTTGAAGGTTGCCAATCACTATAATAAGATTGCGCAATATTGGAATGAGAAATGGTATTCTGAAATGGTATCGGGACTGGCTTACCTGCCAATGGAGACGCAGATGGCAAAGGATTATTTCCGTGAAATGAACTACTGTGTGGCCTTTGCCTTTGCTAACCGTCAGTTGATGATGACCCGTATTTGTGAAGCCATCCAGGCTGTGAAACCTGAAACGGACTTTGAGCCTATGATTAATATTGCCCACAACTATGCAGCCTGGGAGAACCATTTCGATCAGGATGTGATTGTGCACCGAAAAGGAGCTACGCGTGCCTATGAAGGTGAGATTGGTATTATCCCCGGATCTATGGGTACTAAATCCTATATCGTTGAAGGACTGGGTAATCCGGAGAGCTTCAAAAGCTGTTCGCATGGTGCCGGCCGATTGATGGGACGAAAGGATGCCTGTCGCCGTTTGTCACTGGATGAAGAGAAAGAGCGAATGAACCAGCAAGGAATCATTCACGGACTCCGTTCGCAGGATGAACTGGATGAAGCGTCGGGAGCTTATAAAGATATTGCGCAAGTGATAGCGAATGAGCGGGATTTGGTGAAGCCGTTGGTGGAACTTGCTCCAATGGCAGTTATTAAAGGGTGATTGACAGATGTACCAAGAAGAGGAAAGCAAAGGCAATTTGGAGTATAGGCATAAAAAAAGGAGCAACGCCTTGCTCCAACCTTTGTTAACCTTAAATCTAATACTATGAAAAACACATTGCAAAGATACGGACTATTGCGAAACTAGCAAATAATCCAAGAAAAAAAGTATGTTTTATAACATTGATTAAGAATTTGTATTCTCGAATCTATTTTTATTAAGAGATTTGACTGATCACAGACAAGAGTAAAGCCTCCATTATCGTACTATTTCTTTTAGTAGCCTTAATGAGTGGCAACATACCACGCTGTTTCGTTCTTTTTCAAAGCAGCTGCACTAGTGCTTGGATCAGAAATAGTGATACCGGAGAAAGTATTGATTTTTTTTCGTTCTCCATAATAGGAGGATATTGCTGTAAAATAATACTCCGTATTCCTTTTATATGGAACTGTGCGTTTCAGTTGTTCGTTGAATTGCTCCAATAAATCAGGATCGGAGCATAGCTTTGCAACATAATCACCACAATCAAAGAATATGGAAGGTTTATATCCGTCTAAACTCTGCAAAGAAGAAATTAATTCTTCGTTAAACGTATAACGTTGATTTATTTCTTTCATAATGGCCGCCAGATTATCTATTTCCGAGCAATCTGTGACACTGATTGTTCCGCAGGGAGTGACATAATTTGAATAAAAAGAATAGAAACCATCACAAATCTTTTCATAATCTATGTTTCCGATTAAGTACTGGCCAATCTTGTCGTATGGCATGCCATAAGCCATGATTTCACTTGTGGATGCTATCAAGTGACTTGTTACGTTTTTGAGATCATAAGCAACCTCTACTGTCGACATATAGCAGTCGTCGAAAAGGATATACTCCATCTTCAATCCTGCGCTCGATATTCCTTCGGCAAGTGTAGTAATATCCGTCTGATACTTGGATTCTCTGCCTCCGAAGAGACGTGTCATAGGTGCATTTCCATATTCCCAATGTTTTTTGACTGTTTGCAGGCTACTACGTGATTGCGTTTTTGATACGGGGATCCATCCCATCCCGTGGCATCCGATAATCATTGCATATCGTTTGGCGGGAGAGTAGGTCTGTACATCATTCAGGATAGAAGTGATACCCTCGGCCGTTGTATAGCTGGGAGTCGGATAATTATAGCTTTTTAAAGCCTTCTGCACAGCTGCGCCTTTTTCGTAAGAAAGCTCATAGAGAGTGGCTTTTGTAGCCGTTGTGCACATAAATACGAGAACCCGTTCGTTTTTCAATATGTTCTGTCCGATAATACTTTTCAGATCAGCAATATTCTGATAGAAAAAGGAAGTCAGGTCAGTCGACCAGGGCAGATACATAAATACAGTTTGTTCATTATCCGAACGAACCACCGGGTCGGTAGGATCAGGATCTGTCGGATCAGTGTTGTCCGTCTGCCTTGTGCCCGGAGATGTAGAAACCGGATCTTCTTTCTCACACGAAATCATGCCGAAAGAAAGAAATAATACGAAGAGGATTGATTTCATCAGACGATAATATTGTTGCATTGTTTCCATTATTCTACTTAGGATTAAATTTTCTTTTTATATATAACGTAAAAAGAGAACTTTTTGATTTGCTTTACCGGGACATAATTGATACATCTCTCTTTGCAAAGTTACTGAAAAATAGCGTAATTCCAACACCGTCATTCATAAGAAAGAACAACTGTCCGGGAAATGGTATCTTAGGAAGTTAAAGAGGAAAGCTTACGTATGGACATAAAAAAAGGAGCAACGCTTTGCTCCAACCTTTGTTAACCTTAAATCTAATACTATGAAAAACACATTGCAAAGATACGGACTATTGGGAAATTAGCAAATAATCCAAGCAAAAAAGTATGTTTCATAACATAGATTAAGAATTGGATATTTCAATTCAAATTTTATTAAGACTTTTTTGTTGCTTTATCGTTCTTCAATCCTTTTAGATTTCATTTCTAGTTAGGTACTCTGAAATCATTCGGAGAGCAACCGGTAACTTTCTTGAATAGTCGGCTGAAATACTGCGGATTCTGGAAACCCAGTTCTTGTGTTATCTGATTAACTGTTTTATCAGTATTCAGCAACCAGTCTTTGGCAATCTCGAAACGTTTGAACTCGATGTATTCTTTAAAAGATTTCCCCGTTTCGTGCTTCAGCAAGTCGTTGAAATATTCAGGAGATAAATGAAGCATGTTAGCGCAATACTCATTTGAAAGCACATCGACAGCCGGTACCAGCTTCGTTTCGAAATGGTTATTTATCATTTTATCAAATTGTTTGATAATCGTTTTATTCACTTCGTTACGTGTAATGAATTGGCGTTCGTAGAAACGGACACAGTAATCTAGCAATAGCTCTATATATTTGGAAACTATTTTTTTGCTGTGGCGATCAATGCAACGTTCGAGTTCTTGCTTGATCTTGTCCATAAACTCCAGAATGATCTGTTTCTCGCGCAATGATATATGCAGTGCCTCTTCAGGCTGATAAGAGAAGAAAGTATAGTTATCTATATTAAGTCCGAGCGGAGTGCCACAAATCAGATCGGGATGAAAAGCCAATATCCATCCTTTAGAGGGAAATCTCTTATTTTTTTCTTTCATACTGATAGACTCTCCGGGAGCCAGGCAGATCAAAGTACCGTCCGAGAAATCATAATACTGGTGACCATACACATAGGCCTCACATTTACACTCACTCAATAGAATCGTATAAAAGTCGAACTTGATGTCCGTATGAGGCGACAAGTCAGCCTTTGAGAGATCAATGACACTCACCAGCGGATGTAGTGTTTTGTTTCCCAGACAACAATTGCATTGATGCACGGTCCCTATTTTGAGTACTTTATCTCCCATGATGTTGAGACTCCTGTAGCTAAAAAATGCTTAGTTTCTTTGTTTATATTCGTTCGGGGTGCAACCGACATGCTTTTTAAACAATCGGCTGAAGTGCTGTGGATATTGAAATCCCAGTTCATAAGCCACTTGGCTGACAGTTTGAACACCTTCCAGTATTCTTTCTTTTGCCAGTTCGATAATCCGGCACTGGATATATTCCTGTGCAGTTTTTCCTGTTTCCTTCTTTATCAAGTCTCCGAAATAATTAGGAGAGAGACATGCCTTGTCTGCAAAATATTTCACGGATGGCAGTCCTTCGGTTATTGCCACCTGATTCTGGAAGTATTCGTCCAGCAATTGCTCGAATTTTACGATAATATCTTTGTTCGCCTGATTACGTGTGATAAACTGCCGTTCGTAGAAACGCATACAGTAATCCAGCAGCAGTTCGATGTTTCGCACGATGAGTTGCTTGCTGTGTTTGTCGATAGGATGTTCCAGCTCGATCCTGATTTTATGTATGCAATCAGTTACGATTTCTCTTTCCTGGTCTGAAAGATGCAATGCTTCATTTACCTCGTAAGAGAAAAAAGTATAGTTTTTGATATGCTGTCCTAATGAAGTTCCGCGGATTAAATCGGGATGAAACAAAACGCCGATTGACTTGGTGCGGGGAGCAGGCCTGTTGCGGTTGTCTATTCCGCTCACTTGTCCCGGTGCCATACAAACAACCGTTCCTTCCTGATAATCGTAATTCTTACGTCCATAAGTGAGGTCGCCACATTTTGCATCCTTCAGGAACAAGCAGTAGAATCCGATATTCATACGGATATATTCAACTGACCTGGTGGCTTTTGAGAAGTCGATTACATTCACCAAAGGGTGCAATGTTTCCAGTCCAAACAATTGGTCATACTGATCGACGGTTTCAATTTTTGTTATTTCATCCATATGCTTCTGTTATTAATCTGATACAAAGATAAAACATTTGAAGGTATCTTTTTAATTTCATTCAGCAAATCAGTAATATGGGTATAAGAATCAGTAATCTGTATACTACATAAACTTTCGGGCAGAAAAATAAATGGCAATGATTGCTGGAAGTAAATGATGGAATTGATATATTTGTTCCGGAGAATATAAAAAACAGGTTTTATGAAAGCATTATTTATTGGAGGTACAGGTACGATCAGTACAGATGTAGTGGCATTGGCGCAACAAAAAGGGTGGGAGATTACTCTCCTAAATCGTGGTTCGAAAAAGATGCCGGAGGGAATTCACAGTATCATTGCGGATATTAATGATGAAGAAGCTGTGGCAAAAGCCATCGTGTCCGAACATTACGATGTGGTTGCACAGTTCATCGGCTATACGGCAGAAGACGTGAAGCGTGATATCCGCCTGTTCCAGAATAAAACGCGGCAATATATCTTTATCAGCAGTGCCTCTGCCTACCAAAAGCCATTGGCCGATTACCGCATAACCGAAAGCACCCCTTTGGTCAATCCCTATTGGCAGTATTCCCGTAACAAGATAGAAGCGGAAGAAGTGCTGATGGCAGCCTATCGCACAAACGGTTTCCCCGTTACAATCGTCCGTCCCAGCCATACCTACAACGGAACAAAACCTCCCGTATCTGTACATGGAGATAAGGGAAACTGGCAGATCCTAAAACGAATCCTTGAAGGTAAACCTGTTATTATCCCCGGCGACGGTTCTTCTTTGTGGACATTGACTCACTCTAAAGATTTTGCCAAAGGTTATGTAGGACTGATGGCGAACCCTCATGCCATTGGGAACGCTTTTCATATCACTACCGATGAAAGCATGACCTGGAATCAGATTTATCAAACCATTGCCGACGCGTTGGGTAAACCTCTGAATGCATTACACGTAGCCTCCGATTTCCTTGCCAAGCATAGCGATCATTATGATTTCAGAGGTGAACTGTTAGGAGATAAAGCAGCTACGGTAGTCTTTGATAACTCGAAGATAAAGCGGTTGGTTCCTGATTTTATATGCAATACTTCCATGGCAGACGGATTACGACAAGCCGTACACTATATGCTTTCCCATCCGGAATCACAAATACCCGATCCGGAATTTGATTCATGGTGTGATCGTATTGCCAACGCAATAAGTGCGGCAGATAAGGCCTTCGAGCTTTCCTAATTCTGTGCCGAACTTACTTGATTTAATTCCGGACTGTCTGATCTAATCTATAGGACTACTTGGTTTTATTTCAGACTTCCGGGGTTTTATATTGAAGTACCTTATTTAATAAGGCGCGTTTCGTCCTTGTTGCACTTCGATTCGTATTCCGAAATTACCATTTGCTGATTTCAGTTCGAATGCTCCCCGGAAATTATTTCTTTCCCAAGGCATAGCGCTGCGGTTAGGCACTCGCCAGCCATCCTTATCATAATCTCCGTAGGTATTGATTCTCATTCCGTTTTTCAGTTTGAAAGACCCCATCTGCATAAACTGTGGAGAAGAAGACAGTCCCCAACCATATCCGTAGCCAAAGCCAGAAAAGCCGGAGAAAGAAGACGAAGAAAAAGAATCAGTGAATCCTTGCGAATAAGTAACATCTGTATTTAAACGAAAGAGCTGATTATAATCTTTCGTCATATTAGGCATCTCTAAATTAAACTTGGGAAGTTCGGGAGTTGCTACATTCATTAGCCCCATATCCAGCAGAAAGCCACCAAACTCTTTAATATTGGTGGATGGAGCATGACGAATACTATCGGAAGGAATTTCCGACTGTGCGGATGCAAAACCGACCGATAATATCAGCGAAAGAAATAGAATCAGTTTTTTCATCTTCGTAAAGGTTGATTTACCACAAAGATAGAGATTTTCAACCTGACTATTTGCTTCCGTTATGTTTTCTTAGAAAAAAAACTATCTTTTCAGTTATTTACGATTAGGCGATTTACAATGTACGATTGAGGTTACTATCCTCAATCATACGATCGTAAATCGTCTAATCAGTTCATTCTTTTGATGCTTTCCATGTTTGGGCATATTCTTCCAACACACACTTGATACTTTGTCCGATTTTCACATAATCGGCCTCATTCAAATTAGCCAGTGACACACGCACACTCCATTTCGGTCCGGCAAAGCCACCGCCATTCAACAGCACGAGTGAAGTTTCGTTTGCCAGACGGAAAACCACATCCAGCGGATTGTATGTCTTTTGCAGATAAGCAACGAAGTCATCTCCGTAGAATTTCTTCGCCCATACCAGCATATCAATCTCCGAATAATATCCGGCACGCAGCGGATCCTCTACCAGTGTGAACCCCGTGTTATCCCACAACGCATGCAGGCGTCGATGAATAATTTCCTGCATCTTGGTTTTATAACTGTCTTCTTTATCCAGAAGCGAGAAGATGGCAAACAAACTCATCTGCATTTGTTGAGGCAGAGAAAGCCCTGCGGTATGATTCAGCGCAATCTGCCGGCTGTCAGCCACCATGCGGTCGATAAATTTCATTTTTTCCGGTTGCAGGCTAAGACTGGAATAACGTTTGTTCAATATTGATTTCTGCTCCTCCGACAGGCGGGCAATCATTTTGTCGTAGATGTTGTCTTCGTGTAAAGCAATCACTGCGGTTCTCCATCCCGTAGCTCCGAAATATTTGGAGAACGAATAAACGCAAAGCGTATTGTGTGGCAATTCTGCCATCAATGAACGGAAATGAGGGATAAACGTTCCATACACATCATCCGTAATAATCATCAGGTTCGGATTGTCATTCTTCACAATGTTGATGATACGTTCGGTAGTCTCCCTGCTAAGTGCGTAACTGGGCGGATTACTTGGATTGGTGATAAATAATGCTTTGATCCGCGGATCTTTCAACTTGTCTATATCTTCATCCTTATACTGCCAGGTGTGCAATCCGTCAGGAGTCATCTGGTCGGCGGAAATTTCGGTAACGTCAAACTGATAGCGTCGCAATTCCGGGATTTCTATATAAGGAGTGAACACGGGAATCATCAAAGCAATGGCATCTCCCTGATTCAACAGGAAATTCTCTTGCAAAGAATCGAACAGATAACACATGGCTGCCGTACCTCCTTCGGTGGCGAAAAGGTCAAAAGTCCCTTTCGGCGGACGGCGGTCACACATCTCTTGTGCCAAGTAATCCTGCACGATTAACTCTGTAAAATGTAAAATACGGTCGGGCACAGGATACTGGTCGCCGATGACCGATTCCGCCCATTCGTGAATCAGCGTATCCGGATCGGCAGCATGCTCCATCAACATATAATTGTAGCCCTCTTTCAGCAGATTAGCCCCCGGAGCTTTTTCATTCTCTTTCAGGAAAGCCTCGAAACGGGCAGCTATTCCAGCCTTTTGCGGAATACCTGCTATTCCTTCTTCCAGTGAAAACGCATGGCGACATTCGCAAAGTCCGAATTGTCCCAACAGAAAAAATGCTTCGCGTGGTTCGGTAGCAATCCAGTTCGGATTACCTCTTCCCGCATTCAGCATGGTATGTGCTATTTTCTTAATGCTTTCGTCTGCCATATCGATCAGTTTGTTTTTCAGCTCGAACGGGCTGATCGTTTCCATTTTCTTGGCATAACTTTTCGTAATGGCAGGGTTATTTGTTTTCTTTTCCATAATGATATTTATTTATATAGTTTTACATAAGCAACACGATGACGACTCCCCAGATAATCAGTAGCGTATTGCCGACTGCATACGTCACTGTATACCCTAATGCGGGTGTATCACTTTCCACTGCATCCTGAATAGCTCCCAGTGCCGCTGTTGTGGTACGTGCTCCTGCCGTGCATCCCAATGAAAGGGCAGGGTGGAATTTGAACAGGTATCTCGCCATCAGCAATCCTGCGAGAAGAGGGATGGCAGTTGCCAGTGCACCGACAATAAACAGACTGACTCCGACTTCCTTGAATCCGGCTATAAAACTGGGGCCTGCAGCAATGCCGACCACTGCGATAAACATATTCAGCCCTACATTATTCAATACCCATAAAGAGGGTTCGGGGATACCTCCGAAAGTAGGATGCTTGCTGCGTAACCAACCGAACAGAAGTCCGGCAATCAATGCGCCGCCACTGGTAGAAAGACTGATAGGAACACCTCCCAGATGGATAGCCAGTGCACCGAAAAGACCACCGAGCAAAATGCCCAGCCCGACGAAAATCATATCCGTCTGATTGGTCGGACGGTCAATGTAACCCATTTGTTTGGCAGCGTCTTCCACTTCATGTTTAAGACCGGTGAGCTCGAGAATATCTCCCGAATCCACAACTGTTTTGGATAATACCGGAACATTGATTCCGGCACGCTTGATGTTACGGATACTGACTCCGTGCATAAATTTCTGTGCCCGGATTTTGGCTACCGTTTCGCCGGCAAACGTCCGGTGAGTCACCATTACGGGAAGAGTTTCCGCCGGAAAATCCAATAATTGTGCGTCGATCACTTCCGGACCGATCCAGTCTTCTTCTCCGATTACAAACTCACGGCGTCCGCTTAGTACCACTTCGTCATTTTTGCGAAGAATCAGGTTCGGATCAACATCTTTCACCACTCCTCTTTGACGAATCCGTTCTACAAACAGCCGTTTATCATTCTTACATAAATATGTTTCGAGTTCACTGACTTTCTTTCCTTTGCCGAACCATTCATTGGTGATTTTATAGGCACGGAATACCACCGGACGAAGAGCCGGGGAAAATCCGGGTTCATCAGCTTCCGATGTTCCCATTTGAGCCTCCAGTTCTTTGCAGTCGGCTTTCACCTTATCCAGTCCGCCCAGCATTTTAGGGCCGAGAGAAGCCAGAATCCATGCAGAACCGGCTGTACCGAAGATATAAGTTACAGCGTAAGCTACCGGAATCGCATTGATGAATGTTGCTTTTTGTGCATCGCTGATTCCCAATTGGTTGATTGTATCGCTTGCCACGCCGATCACGGCGGATATGGTCTGTGAGCCTGCCAAAAGTCCGGCAGCTTCCCCTACATGGTATCCCATGATTTTGGCGAGTATCCACGGTGCCACCAGGCTGACAATACACATCAGTACAGCGAATCCCACCTGTGGCAGCCCATCCTTTTTCAATCCGCGGAAAAACTGTGGACCTACCTTATAGCCGACGGCAAACAGGAAAAGCAGAAAGAACACAGCTTTCATCGGGCCATCCACAGTGATATTCAGTTGCCCGACCAACACGCCGACCAGCAGAACACTGGTGACTGTCCCTAATGAGAATTTCCCTATTTTGAGTCTGCCCAGCCAGAATCCGGCAAAGAGCGTCAGGAAAATAGCAAGTTCAGGGTGTACCCTTAGTTGATTAATAATCCATTCCATAATTAAGTTGTTGTTTTAGGTTATGTCATTTACAACAGTTATTGCGTGAAAAGAGTTTATAGTGTTTATGATAAATAGATATATAAATATCCGATGAACTTTAAATTTCTCTATTTCGCTTTTTTGTTATACTTTTGTTCTTTCAAAAATAAAACTAATCATATTCTGTATGAAATCAGACATAGAAATTGCTCGCAGCATTGAGCTGAAGAAGATTAAGCAAGTTGCCGAAGGTGTCGGAATTCCTCGTGAGGAAGTGGAGAATTATGGCCGCTACATCGCAAAGATCCCTGAACAACTGATTGATGAAGAGAAAGTGAAGAAAAGCAATCTCATCCTGGTCACTGCTATCACGGCAACCAAAGCGGGCATTGGCAAAACTACCGTATCTATCGGTCTTGCTTTGGGACTGAATAAAATTGGAAAGAATGCGATTGTCGCTCTTCGTGAACCGTCTCTCGGTCCTTGTTTCGGAATGAAGGGAGGAGCGGCCGGTGGAGGATATGCACAAGTGCTTCCGATGGATAAGATTAACCTTCATTTCACAGGGGATTTTCACGCCATCACCTCTGCTCATAACATGATTTCGGCTTTGCTCGACAATTATCTCTATCAGAACCAGGCAAAAGGTTTCGGATTGAAAGAAATTCTTTGGCGGAGAGTGCTTGATGTGAACGACCGTTCGTTGCGCAGCATCGTTGTCGGTCTTGGACCTAAATCTAACGGGATTACCCAAGAGTCCGGTTTCGATATTACTCCTGCTTCGGAAATTATGGCGATTCTTTGTCTTTCCAAAGATGTGAGTGATTTGCGTCGTCGTATCGAAAACATCCTGTTGGGCTTCACTTATGATGACCAGCCTTTTACCGTAAAAGATCTGGGAGTGGCAGGAGCTATCACTGTGTTGCTGAAAGATGCCATCCATCCTAATCTGGTGCAGACTACGGAAGGAACCGCTGCTTTTGTACACGGCGGTCCGTTCGCTAATATTGCGCATGGTTGTAACTCTATTCTGGCCACTAAATTGGCAATGTCTTTCGGCGATTATGTAATCACAGAAGCCGGATTCGGTGCTGATCTTGGTGCAGAGAAGTTCTACAATATCAAGTGCCGCAAGAGTGGACTCCAACCGCGTCTCACGGTGATTGTCGCTACGGCACAAGGATTGAAGATGCACGGAGGTGTCAGTCTCGACCGTATCAAAGAACCGAATATGGAAGGACTGAAAGAAGGATTGCGTAATCTGGACAAACATGTTCGTAATCTTCGTTCATTCGGTCAGACGGTTATTGTAGCTTTCAATAAGTTTGCGTCCGACACCGATGAAGAAATGGAATTGCTGCGTGAGCATTGCGAACAGTTGGGAGTCGGTTTTGCTATCAACAATGCGTTCAGTGAAGGAGGAGAGGGGGCAGTAGACATGGCCCGCCTGGTGGTAGATACAATCGAAAATAATCCGTCCGAACCTTTGCGTTATACATATAAGGAAGAAGATAATATACAGCAGAAGATTGAAAAGGTGGCTACTAATATTTACGGAGCCAGCGTTATTACTTACAGCAGTATTGCACGCAACCGTATCAAACTGATCGAGAAAATGGGCATCACTCATTACCCGGTTTGTATTGCTAAAACACAGTATTCATTCTCTGCCGATCCTAAGATTTATGGCGCGGTGAACAATTTCGAGTTCCATATTAAAGATATTGTAATCAATAACGGAGCTGAAATGATTGTAGCCATTGCCGGAGAAATTCTTCGTATGCCGGGATTGCCTAAAGAACCGCAAGCATTGCATATCGATATTGTGGATGGAGAAATAGAAGGATTGAGCTGATATACACTTAAATATACATTTAAAGAACGCTTGCTCTGGCGCTATGCCGATAAAAATAAATCCCCGTCTTTCCCTATAAAATGAATGTGGAAAGACGGGGATGACTGTATATAGAGTCCAGTGTGCTTCTCTTTTCTCTTCTTGCACACTGTACGGTTGAATTCGTACTTGTTGTGGGTGATATATGACATCATATATTTCTTTTATAGTAACAAAAACGAAATTCCGGAAAGATAGTTCGAACGGGACCGTTAATAAATAAAAAAAGACCTGCTCCTTTCGTAAAGAGCAGACCTTAAATGGGAATTAAGCTAATAACAGTTTACAATTACTAGCTTTAAATTTGTGTTTTAGTAAGCGAAAAGAGGATATTTTTTCATTGTCTCATTGACGCGTGCACGTACTTGTGCAATAACTTCCTCATTTTCTACGTTAGACAATACAGTCTCGATCATTTCTGCAATTTCGAGCATCAAGTCTTCTTTTGCACCACGAGTTGTGATAGCAGGAGTACCCAAACGGATACCGGAAGTCTGGAAAGCCGAACGGCTGTCGAACGGAACCATGTTCTTGTTAACGGTAATATCAGCAGAAACCAATGCTTTTTCTGCCACTTTACCTGTCAAATCAGGATATTTGCTACGCAGGTCGACCAACATAGAGTGATTGTCTGTACCACCGGAAACGATGGTAAAGCCACGGTCGATCAAAGCCTGTGCAAGTACGGCAGCATTTTTCTGTACTTGTTTAGCATATTCCTTAAATTCAGGTTGCAGGATTTCGCCGAAAGCAACTGCTTTAGCAGCAATTACATGTTCCAACGGTCCGCCTTGGATACCCGGGAAAACGGCAGAATCCAGTAATTGAGACATCATTTTGATCTCACCTTTCGGAGTTTTCTTACCCCATGGATTGGGGAAATCCTTACCCATCATGATGACACCACCACGAGGTCCGCGAAGTGTTTTATGTGTAGTAGAAGTGACGATATGTGCATATTTAACCGGATTTTCGAGCACTCCGGCAGCGATCAGACCGGCAGGATGAGCCATGTCGATCATCAGGATAGCGCCTACTTTGTCAGCGATTTCACGCATACGTTTGTAATCCCATTCACGAGAGTATGCAGAACCACCACCGATAATCATTTTTGGTTTTTCACGAAGAGCGACTTCTTCCATCTGGTCGTAATCAACGCGTCCTGTTTCCTGATTCAGGTTATATTCGCAAGGAGTATAGATGATACCGGAAGTGTTCACTAATGAACCGTGAGACAGGTGTCCGCCGTGTGCCAGATTTAATCCCATGAATTTGTCGCCCGGATTCAGAACAGCAAGGAAAACAGCAGCATTAGCTTGTGCTCCCGAGTGTGGCTGTACGTTTGCCCATTCAGCGCCGAAAATTTCTTTCAGGCGGTCGATAGCGATTTGTTCGCTTTGGTCTACTACTTCGCAACCTCCGTAGTAACGTTTGCCGGGATAACCTTCTGCGTACTTGTTAGTCAGGCAAGAACCCATTGCCTGCATTACTTGGTCACTCACAAAGTTTTCTGATGCAATCAGCTCGATTCCTTTCAACTGACGTTGATGCTCTTTTTCGATGATGTCGAAAATGATGTCGTCTCTTTTCATTCTTTTATAAGTAAGATTAAATTTCTAATTCGAGATACCTATTTTAAGCGCACAAAGTTAATGAAAATAAATAAAGAATGAAGGAACAGTAAGAAAAATGTTAGTAAAAAGCGGGATTTAATGATATTTTATTCTTAAAGAATGAATCCCAGTGAAAAACTTAACGCGCTGTCACGGCGACGGAAAATAATGTTGCTCACACCCGTACTGCCGTCGGAGTTGATATTGTCATAAATGATAGACTTGGAGATGTTTCCTATACCTTGTTCGTAGCGGAAATCGAAGAAGATACGTGAGATGTTGACACCTACGCCAATCACTGCGCTGACATTGAACGGATACAACTTTTCGTGAATACCCTTTTGGTCGAAATTCTTAAAAGTGATTTCATTGTGCTTTCCCCATAGGTAGCGAAGCTTGGGACCTGCGAAGATAGACATTCCGTAAGGTCCTTTTTTCACTACGTTATATCCATATAGAACGGGAAAATCGACACTGTGCAACACCGATTGCACCGAAGCGTAATCAGGCTCGATGGCAGGATGCTGGGAACCGAGTTTGTCGAAAGTAATCTCACATTTGCTTACATTATACGACACTTCAGGCTGAATGAAATGTTTTTTCATATTGATGCGCATGAAGAGAGCACCGAAATAACCAATCTTATAGTTATTCTGCACCTCATCGATAGTTACATCTTTAATTTTCAGTTCAGACACCATGAACATGGAAGAGTTGAAGCCCGCTTTGATACCGATATTTATTTTTTTTGTGTTGGGACGGTCTACTCTGTCTGCGTTATAATTCTGTCCGACAACCGGGCTGCCGGCTGCAACTAATAAACCTAAAAAAATGAATTTACGCAGCATATCCATGACAGTATCGTTCCTTTTATGATTTTTTCTTTTCTACACTCCAACCGAACTTACCGATTTTCTCTCCCAAATTGTAATATCCTCCGTGCACATATACCAGCGGATTAGCTTCCGCCAGTTCCAGCTTTCCGGTTTCGGGGTTCAGGTTCCGTTCATCGGCACGCACATTTACTACGTCGGCAATAAACATATCATGTGAGCCAAGAGAGATGATTTCTTTTACACGACATTCAATGCAAAGGGGTGATTCTTCAATCAGCGGTGCACTGACCACCGTACACTGTCCGGGTGTCAGTTTCATCTCTTCGAATTTATGATAATCACGTCCCGAACGAACTCCGCACCAGTCGGTGGCAAAAGCCATGTCTTTGGTTGTCAGGTTGATGACAAACTCCATGTTCTTTTTGATAATATCGTATGAGTGGCGTTCCGGACGTACGGATATATAACACATGGGCGGGTTCGTGCAAATCGTACCCGTCCATGCTACTGTGAACATATTATATTCGCTTTCCTCTTTTCCGCAACTGACTAGTACAGCCGGCAGCGGATAAATCATCGTTCCTGGTTTCCAGTCCTGTTTCATAGTTGTCATTTTTTTCACCACAGATTACACAGATTAACACAGATATAGATGTTATTGTCCCATAAAATAAAAATCTGTGTGAATCCGTGTAATCTGTGGTGAGCTGAAGTTAGAGGATTGTTATCTCTTCACGTCTCTGTTCTTTTTCGCAATAATGGCATTTCACGATGCAATTATCCTTATCTATCACATGAAAGATGGTGCTCATCGGTTCATTGTTGGTAATACATTTCGGATTGGCACATTTCACGATGCCACGAAGCTCATCCGGCATTTTTACCTCTTTCTTTTCCACTACCTCGTAATCGCGGATAATATTCAGTTTGACGTGCGGTGCTACTACCGAAATACGGTTGATCTCTTCGTCACAAAAGAATTTATCTGCAATTTTGATGATTCCTTTTTTACCCAGCTTCTTGCTGTCGAGGTTGAATCCGATCGTGATATTGCTTGTCATTTGTTCCACACCGAGCAGTTGCACTACGGTGAAGAGCTTTTCAGATGGGATATGGTCAATCACTGTTCCGTTTTTCAGGGCAGCTACTTGCAATGCTTGTTTATTTTCGCTCATAATAAAATATCGTTTTTAACGTCCTCTAATGTGATACCTAATACATCGCAAAGGATTGCTTCGCGGGCATACAGACCGTTTTGTGCCTGTTGGAAATAATATGCTTTCGGGTTGTCATCCACATCGTAAGCAATTTCGTTGACACGGGGAAGCGGGTGCAGGATACGCAGGTTCGGACGTGTGTTTTCCAACATTTTGTTACGGAGAATATATACATTCTTCACCCGTTCATATTCCATCAGGTCGGTGAAACGTTCGCGTTGCACACGGGTCATATACAGAATATCGGCGTCGGCGATAATCTCTTCGGAAAAGTCTGTATGTTCAACGTATTTTATTTGGTGCGTTTTGCAGTAAAGTTTGTATTCTTCCGGCATTTTCAATTCTTCAGGAGCGATAAAATGGAAAGTCGGATTAAAGTGTCGCATCGCCATCAGCAAAGAATGTACGGTGCGGCCGTATTTCAAGTCACCCACCAGGAAAATATTCAGATTTTCCAGCGTTCCTTGCGTTTTGTAGATAGAGTAAAGATCGAGCATCGTCTGCGACGGGTGCTGGTTAGCTCCGTCACCTGCATTGACAATGGGCACCGGGGCTACTTCGCTGGCATATCGTGCAGCTCCTTCGAGATAGTGTCGCATGACGATAATATCTGCGTAGTTACTCACCATCATGATCGTGTCTTTAAGTGTTTCCCCTTTGGAAGAGCTGGTGGCCTTGGGGTCAGAGAATCCGATTACTCGTGCACCGAGACGGTTGGCAGCTGTTTCAAAACTCAAGCGGGTACGGGTGGAAGGTTCGAAGAACAGGGTTGCTACTACCTTTCCTTGTAATAACCGGCGATTGGGGTTCATTTCAAACTGCTTCGCCATTTCGAGCATGTAGAGGATTTTTTCTTTAGAATGTTCGGCAATGGTTACTAAACTTCTGTTTTCCATTTTGTTATCTTTTATGTGGATAGAACTTGTTTTACCGGAGCGTAAAGGTACGAAGAATTTGTGAAAAGCACAGATTTTTCGTACCTTTTTTATCAGCTTTTAATCAGTCGGTTTATTTCCGTCCGCTGGCTAGTGCTGCAATGATATATTTCCCCGGTGCTCCGATTTTGCTCCAGGCCGTATTAGAGAGTAGTTTCCATACTTGGGTGCCTTTCCTGCCATAGTCTGATAACCGGAGAATTGTCTGCCTCTCCTTCAAATTAGTCACTTTGTGGCGTTCCAGACTTTCTATCAGTCCGTTCATGTTGTGTGTGGCCTGATTGTATGCATACCCCGGAATTTCAAACGAAGCATCGCTTATTTCTTCTTCTTCAGTATTTAGTTTAGTTTCCTTTAGTTTAGTTTGTCGAGAAATGTCTGCATTTTCTGAACTCACTTCCTCTTGAGTTGGAAAAATGTTAGCATTTTCCTTGTTCAACTCATCCTTGTGTATCCTTTTTCTCTGTTTGGTCTCTAATAAATAAGGTAGTTGTGAGAAATCTATTTTTCTTCGTGTTGTAGCTTCGAACCACACTCTTTGAATCTGTTCCGAAGTGAGTATACCGTGTTTCTCGTAGGTTTCCTTATGGAAAAATCCTTTTTCCAATAACAGGTCGACAATCTTTTCCATCATATCCTCTTTGATCCCGCCACCTACTTTGCGGACGAAAATTAGATTTTGTTCTTTCCCCCAAGAGATGTAATATCCCTCTTTATAGATTTTGCAAAGTAATCGCATGACCATGTAAGAAGCTAACACTCCGAATTTGGCTTCTAATAACTCCATAACCTCTTCGTCAAAAAAGTTTGCCGGTGTCGGGAAGTAAGGTATCCCTTTATTAATCATATTCATTATTCAATATTTTTTTATTATAAACTATACAATAGCTTTCCATTCCATCAGGTTTCCGATCATGAATCTTCTCCATCCTTTTTGTTCTTCACTCCAATAAATAATAGACTCTTGTTGTGCTGTGATATTAAATTCTCTATGAAAGAATTTTTCATATCCTACCAGTGTTCCTTTTTCCAGGCAGAACGTACCATCCTGCTTATGAAAAGCTATCATTGCATTTCCATACAACATGTGTTCTATTAGTTTAATGCACTCCTGTACAATTCTATCCGCACATTTATCCGAAATCCCCTTTTCGGCAGTAATACGTTTTTTCCATACTAATTTGCAAGCTTCCAACTTGCCTTTCTTGATCTTTTGTCTCATTTTCTTCTGTTTTTTGATTGAAAAATTAAGTTTTTATTTAAACGTAAATATTCCCTGTCGGATAGTGACGGTATGCTGTTGTCATAGCGTTACTATCCTTTCATTATAGTGACGCTATGACAACAGCATACCGTCACTATTTTTTGAGAGAAATTCTTGTTGCTTTCCGACCGGTTGAAAACGGCGGCGAAGGTAGGCCTTATATTTCACTTGTCCCATTATTTTTTCTTAGTACTTGCTTTTAAGCTTTTCAGCCTGTTCTCTTTTTTCCTTTTTCTCTTTCATATATTCTTCTTCGACAGACTTTTTCAATGCCGCCAATTCTGCATGTATACTGCTAAGTTCCATTAACTTATAGCCGCCATGCTTGTGAATGTATAATACTTTTTGGTCATAGATATATTGGGCCAGATTTATCAGCTTTTTTTTCTTAGGATGGTGGAAATATCCATCGATAAAGATTCTCAAATGCATGGTGAGATAAAGGCGGATATCTCCACTGATTGCTATTCTGTTTTCCAGCTCTTCTTCACTGATGATTTCTTCCTTTGACTGTCTTCCAGGGGCTTTTCCCACTGTTTGAACATTTCTTTTTGCTTTGTTGTTTTTACTTCCTTTTTTAGATTTTTCGCTTCTCATAATTAGTTAATTTTTGCAATATTAATGAATGTTAATTCGAAAATAATATCTGGAAAGTGAAATTGAACCTGCAAAAAGATTTGTTCTTTTGTCGCTTGCCAAATAGTATATATATAAAATAACTAGTGATGCAAATGATGAATAAAAATGGATTTAGTCGATGTGGTGAGAACTACATCAATCGTTTACGAAAGGAAGGGCGTTATTCTACGGCGCACGTTTATAAGAACGCCCTTTATTCTTTCGGGAGGTATTGTGGTACATTGAATGTGTCGTTCAAGCAAGTTACCAAGGAACGTTTACGACGTTATGGTCAGTATCTTTATGAGTGTGGTTTGAAGCCCAATACGATTTCTACGTATATGCGTATGCTTCGTAGTATTTACAATCGGGGAGTGGAAGCGGGGAGTGCCCCTTATGTTCCTCGATTGTTTCATGATGTCTATACAGGTGTGGATGTCCGGCAAAAGAAAGCTTTGTCTGCTGGTGAATTACATAAGCTTTTGTATGAAGATCCCAAATCGGAACGTTTACGTCGTACACAAATTATTGCCGCCCTGATGTTTCAGTTTTGTGGAATGTCATTTGCTGATTTGGCACATTTGGAAAAATCAGCTTTAGATCAGAGCGTGTTGCGCTATAATCGAATCAAGACGAAAACTCCCATGAGCGTCGAAGTATTGGATACCGCCAGGGGAATGATAAATCAACTCTGGAGTAATCAGGAACCCATTCCCGATTGTCCGGACTATCTATTTGATATACTTTGTAATAACAAGAAACGCAAAGATGAAAGAGCATACCGTGAATATCAGTCTGCTCTTCGGAATTTTAATAATAGTTTGAAGGATTTGGCGAGAGTTTTACGGTTAAAATCTCCGGTTTCTTCTTATACACTGCGCCATTCTTGGGCAACGACAGCGAAGTATCGTGGAGTGCCAATTGAAATGATCAGTGAATCATTGGGGCATAAATCTATAAAAACGACACAAATCTATTTAAAAGGTTTTGAACTCAAAGAACGTACAGAGGTAAATAAAGGGAATTTATCTTACATTAGAAACTATCGTTTAGGTTGATAGTTAACGATAAAGTGTTAGAAATCAAGGGCGAAATGTTTCCGTTACTTCTTAGGTAACGGATAATTATTCGGTGCAAAGATATGCAAAAATACAAATAGTAAACAAGTAAAATCTTCTTTTTTTTCTGAATTGTTGAAATATGCAACAAAAATATATCAGGACATGATGATTCTGTTTGATCATGCCTGAAATTCCTGTACTCTGTTTCCAAAGATGTTTTCCCTTCACGTAGGTTAGAAAAACATCTTTGTAGGCAGTTCCTGTCCATGTTTTTCTGCTTTCATCTGTTTTTCTGTGAATGAGTACCTTATCCGTTACCTAAGAAGTAACGGAAAAATAAGGGGTAAAAAAGTATGATTCTAACGAAAGAAACTTTAAGTGCTGGGCCTAGTATTGGGACAGGGGAAGGCGTAGCACACTCTAAACGCTGGTATGTCGCTCTGGTCCGTATGCATCATGAAAAGAAAGTAGCCGAGCGTTTAGATAAAATAGGGATTGAAAATTTTGTACCAGTCCAGCAAGAAGTACATCAATGGAGTGACCGCCGTAAAGTGGTTGAATCCGTATTGCTTCCGATGATGGTTTTTGTACACGCTGATCCCAAAGAACGTAAAGAGGTTCTTTCCTTTTCTACAGTTAGTCGGTATATGGTAATGCGTGGTGAGAGCAGTCCGACTATCATTCCTGATGAACAAATGGCTCGTTTCCGTTTTATGCTTGACTATTCCGAAGAGGCAATCTGTATGAATAGTGCTCCTTTGGCACGTGGTGAAAAAGTGCGTGTCATTAAAGGTCCCTTGACAGGGCTTGTAGGAGAACTGGTTATGGTAGATGGTAGAAGTAAAATTGCTGTCCGGTTGAATATGCTGGGGTGTGCTTGTGCGGATATGCCGGTTGGATATGTGGAACCGATAGGAGAGAAACAATAGGCAACTAAATGTGTTATGGTAACAGGAAACGAATATATATTTCCGAATATAGATGATGCACTAGAATATGTGTTAAAGAATGAACAAAAAGCATTGGCTTCAGACAGGAAGAGACAAGTTGCTCCTTGTGTGCCAGAACAGCCGACTTCATCTTTTTTGAAGCCTGGAATGAAATCAAAACTGATTCCGGTGGACAGTTTAAATTATCCTTATAGCGGATATTTCAATAATGCACCATCAGAAAGTTTCGTTATGTCTCGATTGGCATCGGGTAGATATTCGTTGAAACCTAATCTGCATGAGAGAAAATTTCTGTTTCGTGGTGAGACTGAGTTTCATTCTCCTTGTACTCCAAGTCTGTTTCGCAAAAATGAACAGAAACAATATATTGAAGAATTGGCAATTGGGCAGGAAATGGAGCTCTTAATGTTGTCACATCCTTTAGTTCAGCTACTAGACCTTGGTGTTGAACTGAATGGACAACAATTTCGCTTTGAGATGAATTTGTTGGGTTTGACTCAGCATTATTACAATAAAACATGTTTTCTGGACATGACCAGTAGTCCGCAAGTGGCAGCGTTTTTTGCAACTACCGATTACGATTGGAAGACAGATACCTATTCGCCCATTTTAGATAAAGAGCACGTAGCTGGTGTCCTTTATTATTATTCGTTGGATATTGATGCTGACTTCAAGATAGTTCCACTTACAACAATAGGATTACAGGTTTTTCCACGTAGTGGCAAACAGTATGGCTTTCTTTATAAGTTGACAAAGGGACAGGATTTTAACACCTTTTTACGACTACAAATGGTGCGATTTAAGCATGACCCCAAAATAGCTCAACGTATTTTTGATGAATTTCATGGTGGCAAAGATCTTTTTCCTGATGATATTTTGATGAATCATTGGAAGGCTTGTAATCGTGATAAGCTAGTGCTGTCAAACAGGACTGTTTTGGCAAATCAGGTTAATAATCCCGGCTCATCAGTTGATGATTTGACTCATGAATTAGAAAATTTGGGGTATGAAATTCGAGACTATATACCAACTTTTACAAAAGATGAATTGAAAGAATATTACGCTGCTATAAAAAAAGGTTTTTGGAATGAATTTTGTTCAAGGATATACATCCCGGGTGATAATGGTTCTATATTGAATGCGTTGAAATCCCTTCCTTATGACCAGCGTTATCAATGGGCTTTTGATGAAAATATTCCGTATACTATAGATTATAACCAAGGGGTTGTACTAAAAAAGTTTGCCCGTTGCTTGAAATAGGTGAATTAGCCCTGAATTATTAAGATGTCTCAAGTAACAGACAATAATAAACGCATAGCGAAGAATACACTTCTTCTCTACGTTCGTATGCTCTTTATGATGATCGTGAGTTTGTATACATCACGTGTCATATTGAATGCTTTGGGAGTTGAAGATTTTGGTATATATAATGTTGTTGGTGGCGTTGTGGCTATGTTTTCAGTAATATCGGGCTCATTGTCTACCGCTATTAGTCGATTTATTACTTTTGAATTAGGGAAAGGTGATCAATGTAAACTGAATAAAATATTTTCAGCATCGGTTACTATTCAAATGTTGTTATCTTTGATTATTGTCGTATTAATAGAATCTATTGGCGTATGGTTTCTTAATTCTAAGATGACTATTCCAGTAGATAGAATAGTGGCAGCTAACTGGGTACTTCAATTTTCTATTGTCACTTTTGTCATAAATCTTATAAGTGTTCCATATAATGCGGAAATCATAGCGCATGAGAAGATGTCAGTTTTCGCATATATCTCCATATTAGAGGTTATAGGCAAACTGACCATTGCATTTTTGATTGTCGTTTCGCCTATTGACAGACTAGTTTTCTATGCCATTCTTATGTGTTTGGTTGCGGCTGTTATTCGACTAACCTACACTTGTTACTGTCGTAAACATTTTGAAGAATGTACTTATCACTTTTGCTGGGATAGAAAATTATTGAAGAGTATGTTTGGCTTTGCCAGTTGGAATTTTATAGGAGCATCAGCTTTTGTGTTAAGAGAACAAGGTGTTAATGTAATTTTAAATGTTTTTTGTGGACCAGTTGTTAATGCTGCTAGAGGAGTATCTACACAAGTAAATAGTGCTATAATAGGATTTGTTAATAATTTTATGATGGCGTTGAATCCGCAAATTACTAAATCGTATGCGTCTGGGAATAAGGAGTATATGTTTGCTCTATTACATCAAGGTGCCCGATTATCCTTTTATATGCTTCTCTTTTTATCTTTACCTATTCTGATAAATACTGAATATATTTTACTTTTATGGTTGAAGACAGTTCCTCAATTTACTATTATTTTTGTTCAACTCACATTGATTTTAGCTATGGTAGAATCTATTTCAAATCCTTTAGTTACAGCATTGTTGGCAACTGGAAAGATTAAGAATTACCAAATAATTGTAGGGGGATTAAACTTGTTGAATTTTCCTATTTCATATATTGCATTAAAAATAGGTTTCTCTCCATATTCTACTATGTATATAGCGTTAACGATTTCTGTGTTATGCTTATTGTTAAGGTTGTTGTTTTTAAAAGGAATGATAGGATTATCAGCATTATCTTTTATAACAAAAGTGATATTAAATGTAATGTGTGTAACCATAATTTCAGCGCTAGTTCCTTTGCTGTTGAAAATCTCTATAAACAGTATAAATTTATTTGCTTTTATAGGTAATATTCTTACCTGTTTTATATCAGTATCAATTACAATATTTTATGTTGGTTGTAAAAGACAAGAAAGGCAAGTTGTAATTTCTTTTATTAGGAATAAAATAAAAAAACGTGGATAAAAAAAAAGTGTTACTTCTGGGAGGAACAGGAACTCTTAGTATGGGAGTTCTTAAAGAAGCTTTAAATAAAGGTTGGGATATAACTGTACTAAATCGTGGAATACATAAAAAACATATTCCGGATAGCGTACATAGAATCATAGGTGATTTTAAAAAAGTTGAAACTTGGAAAGAAGCATTGCATTCATGTAATTTCGATGTGGTTGTTGACTTTTTATCACGTAATCCTGCGGATATATCTCGGGTTTTCCCTATATTAAAAAATAATTGTAAACAATACATTTTTATTTCTTCTGCTTGCGTTTATCGAAGAAATGAGGAAGATTTTCCGATAAAAGAAGATTCGCCTAAACCCAATATGAATTGGGACTACAATGTTGAAAAATATAATTCGGAAAAAGAGCTGGTCAAGTTATCCCAAAATGCATCATGCTATTATACTATAATTCGTCCTTATATTACATATGATGACGAAAGGATACCTTTTGGAATAGCTCCCTCTTATAAATATCATAGAACAATTATTGAAAGATTAAAAAATGGAAAACCAATGTTTGTTTGGAATGAAGGTAATAACATAACGACATTAACTTATATATCAGATTTTGCTAAAGGTGTGGTTGGGTTATTTTCTAATAATGCAGCAATAAATGAAGATTTTCACATAACGAGTGATTATCAATATACATGGAATGAATTCTGGAGTATTTTTCTTGCTAAATTGAATTTAAAAAGTACTATATATCATGTAGATGCCAAAGATATAACAAAATATATGCCTTCTGAAAAGCAATTATTAATGGGGGATCGGGGATTAGATGCCTCATTTGATAATAAAAAAATAAAAAAGGCTGTTCCATCTTTGACGTTTGAATTTAATCTGGAAAAAGGTATTGATAATTTGATAAAATATTACAATGAACTTGATTCTTGGAATTATGATTATAGATATGATGCGATGATAGATAAAATGTTGGCAAAACAATCTCCAAGATGTTTTTACATTAAATATGAAAAGGCCTATCGTTCTTCTTGGTTGATTTATCATATCTATAGATATCTCCCATATAAAATGGCGAATAAATTATGCAGAGTAATAAAAATAAATCAATAGATTTCAAAAGTTCAGTATTTACCTGTAATAAACTAAATTGCAGTGGTTGTGGTGCATGTGCTCAAATATGCTCAAAACATGCAATTGATATGGTAGAAGATAATGAAGGCTTCTTATTTCCAATATTAAATCAAGAGAAATGTGTGCAATGTGGATTATGTGATAAAATTTGTCCTGAAGTTAATTCACACCAATCAAACGTAGGAGAATATAAACAATGTTTTGCTGCAACTAATAAAGACAATGATTATTCACGTATGAGTGCGACTATTGGCGCTTGTACAATGATGGCCGAGTATGTTTTATCTATAGGCGGATATGTTTTTGGGGTTATTCTAGATGAAGATGAATGGAAAGCAAAACATAGATGTATAGATAATTATTCTCTTTTGCAAGAAGCTAGAAATTCAAAATATATTCAAAGCGATACAGGAAGTACATATTCTCTGGCTAAACAACTTCTAAATAAAGATAAAACTGTACTTTATATAGGGACACCTTGTCAAATTGCAGGATTAAAAGCCTTTTTGCAAAAAGAATATAAAAAATTGTATACAATAGATTTGATTTGTCATGGTGTATACAGTTATAGGCTACTTCAAAAAGAAGTAGATTATTGGAGTTGCAAGTTTAATAGAGGTAAAGTAAGTAATTTTAGATTTAGAAGTAAGGAGAAATATCCATGGATATACGGTGGTGTTATTAATTTTGATATCAGTAACAATAAGAGTTATGCTCATATAGAAATACATGGAAGTTGTTCGCCTCTTTATCGTTGCTATGCCTATAGTGAAGATGGTATTAATTATACCCTTAGAGAATCCTGCTATTCTTGTCAATTTAGAGATACCAATCGTTTTGGAGATATAACAATAGGAGATGCGTGGGGAATATCAAAGAAACGTTCTGAACTTTTTCAGAACAAAAATCTAAAGAAAGGAATATCATTAATATTATGCAATACTCATAAAGGGAAATTTCTTTTAGATCATATTGATAGTCAAGTTAATTTGGTTGAATTATCAGAAAATGAGGCTTTCTCTCAAGATGCATTAAAAAGTTCCAATAGAATGATTCCCAAGGAAAGATATCTTATTTATAATAATCTGGACAATGAAGATTGGGAGTCTTTAATTGAAAAAAATCTTCATGTTAATTTTACCAAATTAAGAACGATGTATCATATTCACGAGGTGAAGAAAACAATTAAAGAAGTAATTAAAGAAATGATTTTTTATAATAGATGGAAAAAGTGAAATATTATCCATATTTGGATACTTTGAAAGTAAGTAAGATCTTAAAAAGATTATTGTTTGGTTTATGAGATTGATTTCACATTTGCGCGCTATCAAATATGGCTTAGTTTGGTATGTAATAAATAGTTTAGTGTCCAATTTCCCAAGTATAAGATTAAGATATTATATTCTTAAATTATTTGGAATGAATTTAGCCAAGAATGTTCGATTTTATCAAGGATTTCACATAAGAAATCCTAAGGGAATTGCCGTTAATGATGGCGTCTCTATTGGCCCTAGAGTTTTGCTAGATGGTCGTAAGGGATTAATTATAGGTAAAAATGTAGTAATTGCGTACGAAGCAATTATATGGACATTAAATCATGATTACAACGACATATACTTTGCTGGTAAAGGATCATCTGTCACTATTGGCGATTATGCTTGGATTTGTTGTCGGTCGATAATACTTCCAGGCATTACCATTGGGGAAGGAGCTGTAGTTGCATCAGGTGCAATTGTAACAAAAGATGTTCCCCCATATACTATTGTAGGAGGAACACCTGCTAAAATTATTGGATATCGTGAGAAGAAAGCATATAGTTATGGTTATCATAAAAACAGTTCAATAGAATATTTTATATAAAATGAATTTGCCTGCTTATAAAAAAATAAGTGTAACGAAAAAAGCTGTTATATATCTTACGTTATTTATAGCTTTTTGTGGATGGTCTTCAATATATTTAAGCTGGGGAGGATGGCTGTCTAAACCTTCATTTTTTATTGGTTTCTTCTTATTTTGCTTGTGTATCTATTATTGTCGGCGAATAACAAGTGGAGAGATGACTAATGTTGTGAATTGGACCTTAATTTCAGCGTTTTTCAGCATTATTCCTGCTATGGGGGATTGGCATGCTAGTTTTCATTCTTACTTTTACGGGTATATTGCAACCTATTATGGATTGTTTTTTTATTATATGTTGAGAATATGGAAAGTGAGCCCAAATGCTCTTATGAAAATAGTAACTGTATTTTGTTTTATTTGGGTAGCTATTGAAATTGGTCAGCAATTTACGTATCCTGAATATTGGTTTTTAGGTCGCCAAAATGAATGGGACATAGTTGAGAACCGTATGGGACTTTGGAGATTCTACATTTGGGGGATTGATTTTGTAATGTTAGCCTTTGCATTTTATGCTGGTAAAGCTTTTTCCTCGAAACAATATTCAAAGGTTAATATGATTTATTTTATCATTTTTACTGTGGGTATTCTATGCTATTGTTCAAGGAAGCATATTGTCGCGGTCGTTGTAGTGATTATGTATGCTATATTAATGATAGAAAGCAAACATAAATGGAAGATCAGAATTATTTGTTTGGTCGTGATGGCGATTCTTTTTTATAGTTTCTATGATGATTATTTAGCAATGAGCGCAGAAGCTGTTGATTCTCAAGGTGCCGGTGAGGACTTCATTCGTTATCTTGCTGCCAAATATTTTATAGTGGATTTTTCTAATTCACCTCTTTATCCGATATTTGGGACAGGGTGGGGGAGTTTGGCTCTTGGTAATAAACTAGAGTATTGTAAACACGTACTACACTTTTATATTTCAGATGTTGGAATTATAGGTTATTATTCCACAGTCGGCTTAGTTGGGGTTTCTGCTATTATTTTTTACATATACAAATTTATCAGAAATTGGAAATATATTGATTTGGGGTATAAAATGTTCTTTATTATGAAAATGATTCTTGTTGTATTTGACTTCTGGATGTGCTGGGCTATTGGTATAATTGCTTATGGAACATTTTTATATCTATTGGATGAAAATATAAAGGAGAATAAACTTATTAAGAGTAAATTATGAATATTGGAATACTAACATTTTATAAAGTTGCAAATTTTGGAGCTAATATACAGGGGGTATCTACATACTGTTATTTGAAAAATGCAGGACACAATCCGATCTTCTTGAACTATCTTTCCCATCGAACAGAAGATGAACTTGAAAAGGGTTATAATGATAGTATTCAAGTAAAAGCACATTTGGATTTTGTAAACAATGTTTGTATTAATCAAACTGAAAATTTATATGGTTCTAAAGATATCGAAAGAATGATTAATGAATACCTTCTTGATGCTATTATAATAGGTTCTGATGCTGTAGTACAACATCATCCTCTTTTTTCAAGAATTCATAAAGGAAGAAGGAAGCCTTTTTATATAGCTCATCCGGTACCTGAGAGAATGTTTCCTAATCCGTTTTGGGGAATCGGTTTTGCTATTATGATTCCAACAGCAATGATGTCTGTATCGAGTCAGAACTCCAAATATAGTCAGTTTTCGAAATCATTGAAAAGTAAAATGCGAAAAACTTTAGCTAATATGAAATACATTTCTGTTAGAGATACATGGACTCGTGATATGATGTTGGCAATAGGGACCCCACAAAACATTGAAGTTACTCCTGATCCTGTTTTTTCTTTCAATTATAATGCGGGAGCATTAGTTCCGTCAGAAGAGGATATTAGAAATCGTTTCAATTTACCTAAGCAGTATGTATTGGTATCTCTTCATTCTCAAAGTTTATCAGTTAACATTCTCGACGAATTAAATCAAAAGCTTAAAAATCATGGAAAAGAATGTGTCGCTTTCCCAATGCCTAACGGTATTAAGTTTCAACATAATTTTGATTATCAAGTCAATGTGCCTCTATCGCCTATTGATTGGTATGCACTCATAAAATATTCAAGTGGATATGTAGGTAGTAATATGCATCCTATTATAGTTAGCTTGCACAATGCGGTACCCTGTTTTAGTATTGACCATTGGGGAACAAAAGATTTTTTTAATCGGACAGTTAGAGATGGTTCAAGCAAAGTAGAGCATATTATGGGAATTTTTAGCTTGAAAGCAAATGTAAGACCTATTAATGCGGGTGTTTGTGAAGTTTCAGCAGAACAGATTGTAACTGCTTTGCAGAATTTTCCCAAAGAAAAAGTAAGAGCTGTTGCTGCAGAGCGTTATGAACAATATAAGAAGATGATGGAAGATATAATTGATAGCTTACAAAAAAGATAGGAATTATGAGAATACTTATAATTTCCAAATGTCCTACGCATCCTACAAATGCAGGAAATAGATGGTGGATATTGTCACAAGCAGAAATGTTTAAGTCGTTAGGGCATGATGTGTATTTTCTCCATATTAGTGAGATGCCATTGAGACAAAACTCCAAAGCATATTTTGAAAGTATTGAGAAATCGAAAAAATATTGGGGAGATAGATATTACTTGTTTACTGTCAGTAAACTACAAAAGATCAAGATGACTTTGATTAAGTATTACCGTAAGAATTTCTGTCACGGTTTTTATCAGGTAGATGATCAATACCCTTATGGCTTGGAAAATATGGTAAATAGGCTTGATGAACAGATTCATTTTGATGTTTGCGTAATCAATTATTATTATTTATCTCGGCTGTTTGAATTTATCCATATTCCTAAGAAGGCAATAGCAACCCATGATTGTATTGCATACAAGAATCTCAAAGTTGGTATGCCTACTATGTGTATCACTGCGGATACCGAGGCAAAGGCAATGCAAAGATGTCCACATATCTTTGCTCTTCAGGAAGTAGAAGCCGATTATTTTCAACTTCTTTCACCTAATAGCGAGGTGTACAATCTATATGGTAAATATGGATATCATCCTCAACCTGTGGTGGGAAATCATAATCTGTTATTTCTTTCTGGAAATAATGAATTTAATCAAAATGGAATAAAGTGGTTTATTAAAGACATTTTTCCTTTCATAAGAAAGACATTTCCTGATGCTGAGCTTGTAGTAGGTGGAGGAATCTGTAAAATGATGTCAAGCCAGAATAATATAGATGGGGTGAAAGTTTTAGGGTATATAGATAATCCTGCAAATTTTTACGCTCAAGGAGATGTGGCTATTAATCCTGTGTATCAGGGAACTGGATTGAAAATTAAAACATTTGAATCCATATCCTTCGATAAAGTTGTAATGGTTCATCCTCATAGTATGGCGGGGATATTTAAAAAAGAAAGTGCTCCTCTTTTTGCGTCAACTAATCCAATTGAATGGGTAGAATACCTTGAAAAAATATGGGACAATGTTGCCGAAATCGATAATGTGAAAATTCAAAATAAAGTTTATCTTGCAGAAATGGATAGATTTGTTATTGCCGAGTACAAAAAGTTTTTAGGCTAATTTTATACAAATTGTTCTTGTGCTAGGAGTCTAATAATCAGGAAGAAATTTTATATCATGGAGAGATTATGTATACATCCGTTTGCGCATGAATTCGATAAATACTTGCGACTTACACCCTATAAAGGGATAAAAAAGAAGAAAAATTCTGTAGGTAAGTTTTGGAATTTAGTGATTAAGCCCATGGTTTTAGGTTATCATCGTTATACCTATATTAGAGTTTGTGGCTGTCGAATAGATATTGGTTGGTTACCAATATTAAAAAAATATAGGGATTGATTGAGACTAAATGGAAATAGAAGAAATATGAGTTTCACGTTTTGTCAATAGTTGGCGGTTGTTCAACCTCCGCATGGTCTAAAAAATAACGGTCATGCATAGTAGTGAAGATTTTGAGAAATAATGTAAGCTATAGCTCCACCCCCCCAAGAATACTGGAGCTAAGGATTATTGTCATAGGGGGTTGGATACTTACGATATATACCTTTTTTATATGAATAAGAAAAAAATATCTTGGATAACTCCAAGTTGTTTCATTGATGTAGATTTGCCGATTATAAATCTTTTAGCCAAAGATTATTTTATTGATTGGCAAATAGTGGTGGAAAATAATCAAGAGATCGATTATGAGTTATATGTAAAATCTGTACTGAAAGACAATCCTAATGTCCAAGTCTATTTTTTCTATTTAACGCATCGCCTTAGGAGCCTTCATAATATAATTGATTTAATACGTATCATTAAAAGAGCTAGAGCATTCCTTCCAAATCTGTATTATATTTCAGCAGCTATGCATCCTTATGGCACTATGATGTATCGTTTGATGCTTCCTAAAAGAAATGTCGTTATCGCATGTCACAATGTTTCTACTCCAAGAGGAGCTAATTCGGAAAAATGGGCCAAAAAACTAACTAATATGTGGATTCGTAGTTTTAAGAATATTCAGGTATTCTCAAGAAGTCAGGAAGTAATTCTCAAAGAGAAAGTTCATGGAAAGAATATTCTAATGGCACATTTGGCTTTAAAGGATTATGGAGAATCTACTATTGAAGTAAATAAAAAGGAAGAACGAACTTTTAGATTCTTATTTTTTGGAAATATTGTTGCATATAAGCGGGTTGATTTATTGATTGAAGCTGCAAATATTTTGCATGATAGAGGTATTGAAAACTTCAAAGTAAGGATTGCTGGTAGCTGTAATTGTAATTGGGAACAAAACTATGCATCGTTTATAAAGTGTCCAGATGTGTTTGAACTAATGATTAGACGAATTCCTAACGAGGATGTAGCTAATATGTTTGCAGATAGTCATGTTTTTGTTATGCCTTATCAAGATATAGCCCAAAGTGGGGCTATAACGGTAGCATTTAGATATAATGTCGTTACATTGGTCTCTGACATTCCTCAATTTAAAGAGTTTGTAGAAGATGGAGTGACGGGATTAGCATTCCAATCAGGAAATGCAGGTGATTTAGCGGATAAAATGCAGTGGTGTATAGAAAACAGGGATGTGCTTTTAAAAGAACTTTCTGTTAATCAAAAGAATTTTGTAGATAAGGAGCTTTCGCTAACCAGTATTGTTGCGAAATATAAAGACTTCTTTTCTAAATTGTAAATTATGAGTTTTGTACCTCGACTGGCTACAGATAAACAATGTACAGGCTGTTTTGCTTGTATAGATGTGTGCAATAAAAATGCTATAAATATAGTTGAACATTATGATGGGCATCGGTATGTAGAGATAGATAAAAGTAAATGTGTTGGTTGTGGCATGTGTGAACAAATCTGTCCGATCGTCTCGAATTTCGAATATCAGAAAAGTGAATATTCAGATTTCTATGCAGCTTGGGCAAAAAATAGAACACATCGAAAGACTAGTGCTTCAGGTGGCGCTTTTTATGCAATGGCGTTTTCTGTAATAGAACAAGGGGGAATTGTGTTTGGTGCGAAAATAGAATCACCTTGTTATGTTCATCATCAGGCAATTGATACTAAGGAAGAATTGACTTGTTTGCAGGGATCAAAATATACACATAGCAATGCATCTGGAAATTATAAACTTGCTTTGAAATATTTGAAGGAAGGTCGAATGGTTCTTTTCTCGGGCACAGGTTGTCAAATTGCTGGACTATTATCTTTTTTGAAAGATAGAACCTATAAAGGGAGTCTGGTTACGGTGGATTTAATTTGTGGTGGAATTCCTTCTAAAATTTTAATTGATAAATTTATTAGTCAGGCACCGTATAAAGTGAAGCGTGTTTTGTCATTTCGTACCAAGGAAACAGGATGGAAACCTAGAGGATTTCGTTATAATTTAAAAGTCGAAGACGAAAATGGTAAAATTTATGATTATGCAAATAAAAATAATTTAATTACTACTGGATTTAGTCTCGAATTAACGAACAGGTATTCTTGTTATGACTGTCCTTTCGTTGGAAAAAATCGCAAATCAGACTTTACCATAGGGGATTATTGGGGATGTATTAAATATGATGAAGAACATTTTGATGGTATATCGTTGATTATAGCTCATACTGATAAAGCGAGGCAGTTCCTTTCATCATTAAAAGATTCTTTATTTTATGATAAGGCTGATATGAACTTAGCCATATCTCATAATCATAGATTGGTTACAGGACATTCGATTCAGCAATATTTTTTTGAACGAAAGTTATTGGCTTTCTTTTCCTCACACCTTAGTGATAGTGTATTTTCAAAAGTATATGCGTATACCTTTTCGAATAAAAGTCCATGGATACTGTTGAAAGTGATTCGGAAAGTTTACGGAATAGTAGTAGTGATTATAGATAGAATAGGACATAAGCAATGAGAATCGGATTATTAACATATCATAAGTCGTATAATTGTGGAGCAGTGTTACAAACTTATGCCACATGTCGTCTCCTCAAGGAACTGGGACATGAAGTAGAGTTGATAGACCTTAGGCAGCCAGAACCTATAAAGTTGAGACAATTGATTTTTATTCCTCGTTTTATTAAATTTCATAGGTTCTGCAAAAAGTTTTATCCGTCGCTTACAAGGCATTATAAAACAGTGGAGGAACTTAGAAAGGCAAAGTTGGATTATGATTGTTTGTTGGTAGGAAGTGATCAAACATGGAATCCTTTAATTAGCCGTGAACAATGTTTGGCCTATTTTCTTGATTTTGGAGAGGAGCAGGTTCGCAGAGTGTCGTTTGCTTCGAGTTTTGGGGTGAATATGTGGCCGGAGAGTCATAAAGAGCTACTGCCTGCTATAGATAAACTTCTTCATCGTTTTTCAGGAATATCTGTGAGAGAGGTTACGGGCCAAAATATATTAAAGCAGCAATTTAGCCTTGATAGTAACTTAGTGCTTGATCCTACAATGTTGCATTCTTCTTATGCGGAAATTACTTCATCTATTATTCTCAATCACCGTATTGTCTGTTATCTTTTAAATCGTAATGATTGTCAGCTTGATATGGCACGTTATCTTTCATACAAGATGGGTATACCGGCTCGTATGATATTTAATGGATATCCTTTGAGAGGGTTTGAATATTGTTATCCTCCCGCTATAAAAGGATGGATAGAGCAGATTGGAGGAGCGGAGATTGTAGTGACAGATTCTTTCCATGGATTGGTGTTTAGTTTGCTTTATCATCGTCAGTTTGCTGTGATTCCTATAGCAAATGGATTATCGAGCCGTCTGCTTGATTTGCTTGATTTAGTAGGACTAAAAGATCATGTGTTTACTTCCCAGGAGGAGTTGGAAAAGAATATGGAGGTACTTCAGCGTCCGATTGATTATGAGAGGGTAGACAGAATATTGGCTATTTATAGAAAACAGTCAATTGACTTTTTACGTAATGTTTTGAGATAAGGATAATCGTCCTGCAAAAGTGCTTAAAAAAGATACAATTTTGAAAGTAAAGAATGGGAGAGGCTTAGATAATTAAATTGTATGGTTAGAAAAATACTTAATTATTTCTTATGAAAATATTATTGGCAAACAAGTTTTATTATCGTCGTGGTGGTGATTGTATCTATACGCTTAATCTAGAGTTATTGCTACGGGAGTATGGACATGAGGTAGCGATATTTTCCATGGATTATCCTGATAATTTGGAAACTCCATGGAGAAAATATTTTCCGAGTGAAGTGAAGTTTAAACCCGGATTAGGAATGTTGGAAGCTTTTTTGCGTCCATTAGGTACAAATGAAGTAAAAAGAAAATTTTGTGCATTATTAGATGAATTCAAACCTGACGTAGTACATTTGAATAATATTCATACGCAACTTTCTCCCATAATTGCTGAACTAGCACATGAAAGAGGAATTAAAGTTGTATGGACTCTACATGATTTGAAGCTTCTTTGCCCTCGTTATGATTGTCTTCGTAATGGAAAAATAGCCTGTGAAGAATGTTTTATGGATAAACGTAAGGTGCTTGAGTATAAATGTATGAAGAACTCTATTGTTGCTAGTTTCTTAGCTTATAAGGAAGCAGTATCATGGAATCGTGAGCGTTTGGAGAAATGTACAGATATATTTATTTGCCCAAGTTTATTTATAGCGAATAAGATGATACAAGGAGGCTTTGATAAAACAAAAATGTGTACACTCTGTAATTTTATAGATATAGAAAAAACAAGGAAGCAAGAGTATAATAAGCTGGATTATTATTGTTTTATAGGTCGTCTATCTAATGAAAAAGGGGTGGTTACATTGGTAAAAGCAGCTCGTCAGTTGCCATATAAATTGAAAATTATTGGTGAAGGCCCCTTGATGGAAGAGTTGAAAATACTGTGCAAAGGAACAAATATCGAACTTGTAGGCTATAAACAATGGGCGGAAATAAAAGAACTATTAGGACGCACTCGTTTTAGTGTTATTCCATCGGAATGTAACGAAAATAATCCACTTTCAGTGATTGAAGCACAATGTTTAGGAACTCCAGTTTTGGGAGCATGCATTGGAGGTATTCCCGAATTGATAGAAGAGGGAAAAAGTGGAATGTTGTTCAAATCAAAAGATATAGTGGATTTAAAAAAGAAAATTGAGATGATGTTCACATATACGTTTGATTACGAATCATTGGCCAAAAAATCACAAGAAAAATACTCTGCAGATGCTTACTATAAACAGCTGATGAAGATTTATACCAAGTGACGAGGAAACATATTTCTTTTGTATATATTTAAAATCTTATTATATTATGACTACAAATAATATCCCGTGTCCTACGGACGCGAGCATTATTCTGACGTATCGTTGCCCGATGCGTTGCAAGATGTGTAATGTGTGGCAGTATCCCACAGAAAAGAGTAAAGAAATACAGCCAGAGGAGTTACGTACACTTCCAAAGCTGAAATTTATAAATCTGACAGGTGGCGAGCCTTTCATTCGTGAGGATTTGGATAAGATTGTTGAAGAATGCTATAAACATACGGATCGTATTGTGATTTCTACATCCGGATGGTTTGAAGATCGTGTGGTAGCATTGGCTAAAAAATTTCCGAATATCGGTATTCGTATTTCTATCGAGGGATTAAGTTGCAAGAATGATGAATTACGTGGACATTCAGGTGGCTTTGATAAAGGTTTGCGTACGTTATTGACGCTAAAAGATATGGGATTAAAAGATATTGGTTTTGGATGTACGGTATCCAATAATAACTCAAAAGACATGCTTTCACTCTATCAATTGAGTAAGTCATTGGGAATGGAGTTTGCTACAGCTGCTTTTCATAATTCATATTATTTCCATAAAGACGATAATGTGATAACGAATAAAGACGAAGTATGCAAAAATTTTGAACAGTTGATAGAATGGCAATTGAAGGAGAAACATCCGAAGAGTTGGTTTCGTGCTTTCTTCAATATGGGACTAATCAATTATATAGAAGGTGGTCGTCGTATGCTGCCATGCGAGGCCGGTTCTGCCAATTTTTTTATTGAACCTTATGGTGATGTATATCCATGTAATGGTTTGGAAGAAAAATACTGGATGAAGAAAATGGGTAATATTCGTGAAACTCCCAATTTTATGGCTGTTTGGAAAAGCGAGCAGGCGCAGCAGGTGCGTGATATGGTACGCAAATGTCCGAAAAACTGTTGGATGGTAGGTACTGCTTCTCCAGTAATGCATAAATACATTAAACACCCTCTAAAATGGGCATTAAAAAATAAACTTTTTAGTATGCAAGGTAAGCCTGCATGTTTGGATAAGTGTTGGTATAATGTAGGACAGGATCCTTGTCAGGGAGATTTAAGAGAGGGTTTTTAAGATCATGAAAGTCGTGGTAACTGGCACCCGAGGAATACCAAATATCCTTGGTGGTGTTGAAACACATAGTGAAGAGCTTTTCCCTCGTATTGCACAAAAAGGCATCGATATAACTATAATCCGTCGTAAAAGCTATGTACATGATTCACTTCAAGAATATCAGGGTGTTAAATTGACAGATATTGAAACTCCTAAAAGGAAATCGTTCGAAGCTATCATTCATACATTCAAAGCTATTTTGAAAGCTAAAAGTCTACATGCAGATATTGTCCACATTCATGCTATTGGTCCAGCACTGTTGACCCCCTTGGCGCGTTTACTGGGCATGAAAGTAGTTTTCACACATCACGGTCCAGACTATGACCGGGATAAATGGGGAAAGGCGGCTAAGGTAATGTTGAAAACCGGTGAATGGATGGGATGTATGTTTGCTAATGAAGTGATTGTCATTTCGGAAGTCATTAATGATATTCTAGTACGTAAATACGGTCGAAAGGATTGTCATCTTATTTATAATGGAGTGCCTACGCCAGACAAAATTAATAGTACAGATTATTTATATGAATTAGGACTAAAACCCTGTAAATATCTGTTTGCGATGGGACGATTCGTACCGGAAAAGAACTTTCATCTATTGATTCGTGCTTTTGCTGCTTTGAAACAACATAATTATAAATTAGTGCTTGCAGGAGATGCAGATTTTGAAGATGATTATTCAAGGAAACTGAAGTCTTTGGCGAAAGAGAATGGGGTGGTTTTGACTGGTTTTATTAAAGGAAAGAAGTTGCATGAATTGCTAACCCATGCCCATTGTTTTGTTTTGCCGTCTTCTCATGAGGGTTTGCCAATTGCTCTATTAGAGGCGATGAGTTATGATCTTCCTGTGATTGTGAGTGATATCCCTGCAAACTTGGAAGTGGGGCTGGCTTTTGATTGCTATTTTCAGACGGGGAATGAGGAGCAATTACAGGAAAAACTACAAAAGAATTTAGTACAGGATTTTTGTCCTGTTCATTATTCAATGGATGAATATAACTGGGATAAAATTGCAGAACAGGTTGTTTCTGTATACGAAAATATGTTTTAATTTTTATCGTTTATTACCATGCAGGAAGTCCAACGTTTCAACAAAGTCCTAAAATCTTTGGTTCTCTTGGGAGACCTTATTTTGCTGAACCTGCTTTTATGGGGATTTAATTTGTTTCTGGGTACCCGTTTCTGGTGTATCCATTGCGGTTCTATCTTTCAGGGAATGACTCTTATCACTCTGTGCTATTTACTTTGTAACATGCATTCAGGGGTTATTCTTCATCGTCCTGTGGTGCGTCCTGAACAGATCATGATCCGTGTCTTACGTAACATGGTTCCTTTTGTCTTTTTTTCGGTTTGTGCATTGCTTGTTTTTCATTTTCATTTTTCTCATTCCCGATATTTCGGACTGTTTTATGTTGCACTGATAATTGTCATTATCAGCTACCGCCTAATTTCCCGTCACTGTTTGGAGCTTTATCGAAAAAAGGGAGGAAATGTGCGCAAGGTAGTATTAGTTGGGAGCCATGAGAATATGCAGGAACTTTATCATGCGATGACGGATGATCCTACGTCTGGTTATCGTGTACTGGGCTATTTTGAGGATTTTCCTTCGGATCGGTATCCACAGGATGTTCCATATTTGGGACAACCCAATGAAGTAAGTGTTTTTTTAGAAAAACATGCGGGAGAGATTAATCAGCTTTATTGTAGTCTTCCTTCTGTGCGCAGTGCGGAGATTGTTCCCATCATTAATTACTGTGAAAACCATCTGGTCCGTTTTTTTAGTGTTCCTAATGTCCGTAATTATTTGAAGCGTAGAATGCATTTTGAATTATTGGGGAATGTTCCTGTACTTTCTATTCGTTGTGAGCCATTGGAATCACTGGAGAACCGTATTATCAAGCGTGCTTTTGATGTCGTTTGTTCAGGGTTATTTCTTATTACGGTTTTTCCGTTCGTTTATATATTCTTCGGAATTGCAATAAAATTAAGTTCTCCCGGTCCTGTTTTTTTCAAACAAAAACGCAGTGGTGAGGATGGCCGTGAATTCTGGTGTTACAAGTTTCGTTCAATGAAGGTTAATGCGCAATGTGATACTCTTCAGGCTACGGAAAATGATCCTCGTAAAACACGTATCGGAGAGATAATGAGAAAGACTAGTGTGGACGAATTGCCTCAATTTATCAATGTATTGAAAGGAGATATGTCTATTGTAGGTCCTCGTCCTCACATGTTAAAACATACAGAGGAATATTCTAATCTGATAAACAAGTTTATGGTTCGTCACTTCGTTAAACCTGGAATAACTGGCTGGGCTCAAGTGACGGGCTTTCGCGGTGAGACGAAAGAGCTCTGGCAGATGGAGGGACGTGTGCAACGTGATATCTGGTATATAGAGCATTGGACTTTTTTATTGGACTTATATATTATGTATAAGACGGTGTATAATGCTATACATGGAGAAAAAGAAGCATATTAAAAAATAAAACTTAGGAATTAAAGGGCGTTTAATTATGAATTTAAGAATTATGATGAGAAGACTAAACAAAAGAAATTTGTGGTTACTATTGTTGCCATTCCTATTGGCTGGCTGTCAGTCTTATAAAAAGGTTCCCTATTTCCAGAATGTGGAAGTTGTGAACGAGGTAGAACAACAGGAAAAATTGTATGATGCCAAGATCATGCCCAAGGATTTGTTGACTATTGTGGTATCGTGTACTAATCCTGAACTTGCGATACCTTTTAACCTGACAGTTGCCAGCAATGCCGGAATAGCTGTGAGTACTTCGTCTTATGTGACTACTCAACCTGTATTACAGCCTTATTTGGTAGATAATGAAGGAAACATAAATTTTCCGGTGTTAGGAGAATTGAAGTTAGGAGGCTTAACGAAAAGGGAAGCAGAACAGCTGATTATAGATAAATTGAAGCCTTACATGAAGGAGACTCCCATTGTAACGGTCCGTATGGTAAATTATAAAATATCTGTTATCGGTGAGGTTACCCGTCCCGGAACTTTTACTATCTCTAATGAGAAAGTGAATCTGTTGGAGGCATTGGCTATGGCTGGTGATATGACGGTATACGGTCTTCGTGATAATGTAAAGTTGATTCGTGAAGATGCAAACGGCAAACAGCAAATTGTAACCTTGGATCTGAACAAGGCCGAAACCATTCTTTCACCTTACTATTGGTTGCAACAGAATGATATTGTTTATGTAACTCCCAATAAAGCAAAGGCTCGAAATTCAGATGTAGGTAACAGTACCAGTCTCTGGTTCTCAGCCACCTCTATCTTGGTATCCATTGTCAGCCTATTAGTAAATATTTTAAAATAATGATTTGCAATGAAAGAAACAGATTTCAACGAAGCACAAGAATCTAAGGAAGAAAATATAGACGTCAAGGAACTACTGTTTAAGTATTTGATCCACTGGCCTTGGTTTGTGGGGGCAGTTGTGGCGTGTTTGATTGCGGCATGGGTCTATCTTTATACATCCACTCCCGTATATAATATTTCCGCTACGGTTTTAATAAAAGATGATAAAAAAGGGGGGAGTGCCGGAATGCTTTCCGGGTTGGAGAGTCTGGGATTGGATGGTATGATCTCTTCTTCGCAGAATATTGATAACGAGATTGAAGTTCTCCGTTCAAAGACTATCGTCAAAGAGGTGGTTGAAGATTTGGGACTCTATATTTCTTATGCAGATGAGGATGAGTTCCCTTCCAGGAACATGTATAAGACTTCACCTGTACAAGTGAGTCTGACTCCGCAGGAGGCTGATTTGTTGGAGGAGCCGATGATGGTGAAGATGGCATTACAACCACAAGGAAGTATGGATGTGACTGTGAAGATTGACGATGATGAATATCAGAAACATTTTGAGAAATTGCCGGCGGTTTTTCCTACTGATAAAGGGACATTGGCTTTTTTCCTGACGCCGGACTCGGTATTATCTTCTAAAAGAACATTGGAAGAAACTACAAATTTGGAAAAGACTACACGTAATATTACAGCAACAATTAATAAGCCTTTGACGGTAGCGAAATGGTGTTGCAAAAATATGACTATAGAACCCACTTCCAAAACTACTTCTGTAGCTGTCATATCGTTGAAAAACTCAAATGTGCAGCGAGGCAAAGATTTTATCAATAAACTATTGGAGATGTATAATATCAATACGAATAATGATAAGAATGAAGTGGCACAGAAAACTGCAGAGTTTATCAATGAACGTATTGGAATTATTTCAAAAGAACTCGGTAGCACGGAAAAGGATTTGGAGAGTTTTAAACGTGGGGCAGGTATTACGGATTTGACCAGTGATGCTCAGATCGCTTTAACTGGTAGTGCTGAATATGAAAAGAAGCGTGTAGAGAATCAAACCCAGATTAATTTACTGCAGGATTTGCAGAAATATATGCAAAATGAAGGTTATGAGGTTCTGCCCAGTAATATCGGATTGCAGGATTTGAATCTTGCGGCTGCCATTAATCGTTATAATGATGTGCTTGTTGAGAGAAAACGTTTGCTACGTACGTCAACAGAGAATAATCCTACCATTATAAACTTGGATACCAGCATTAGTGCAATGAAAGAGAATGTGCAAGTTTCTTTAGACAGGGTGTTGCGTGGATTGTTTATCACAAAGGCAGATCTGGATCGTGAAGCGAGCCGTTATTCCCGTCGCATTAGTGAGGCACCTGGGCAGGAGCGCGAATTTGTGAGTATTGCGCGTCAGCAGGAAATTAAGGCCGGACTCTATTTGATGCTTCTTCAGAAACGTGAGGAAAATGCTATAACTCTGGCTGCTACAGCCAATAATGCGAAGATTATAGATGAAGCTATAGCAGATGATGCTCCTGTGGCTCCTAGAAGTAAAATTACTTATTTGATCGCTTTGATACTAGGAGTCGGAATTCCGGTAGGGGTTATATATTTGCTTGAATTAACCAAATTCAAGATTGAAGGTCGTGCAGATGTAGAAAAACTTACTAGTGCACCTATTGTCGGTGATATCCCGTTGACAGATGAAAAGCAGGGAGCTATTGCTGTATTTGAGAATCAAAACAATCTGATGAGTGAAACTTTCCGCAATGTCCGAACGAATCTTCAGTTTATGCTTGGAAATGGCAAGAAGGTGATTTTAGTTACTTCCACAGTCAGTGGTGAAGGTAAATCTTTTATCTCTGGTAATCTTGCTATCAGTCTTTCTTTATTAGGGAAGAAGGTAGTAATAGTTGGTCTTGATATCCGCAAGCCAGGTTTGAATAAGGTATTCAATATATCAAAAAGAGAACAAGGTATAACTCAATATTTGGCTAATCCGGAAAAGAATTTGATGGATTTGGTACAGCTCTCTGATGTCAGTAAGAATCTCTATATTCTTCCTGGTGGAACAGTTCCTCCTAACCCGACAGAATTGTTAGCACGTGATGGATTGGATAAAGCGATTGAGACTCTCAAAAAGAATTTTGAATATGTGATTCTCGATACCGCTCCTGTCGGTATGGTAACTGATACCTTATTAATAGGACGTGTGGCTGATTTATCTGTTTATGTATGTCGTGCGGATTATACCCGTAAAAATGAGTATACTTTGATTAATGAACTTATTGATGGAAATAAGTTGCCTAACCTATGTACAGTAATAAATGGTTTGGATTTGAAGAAAAGAAAGTACGGTTATTATTACGGTTATGGTAAATATGGCAAGTATTATGGTTATGGTAAACGATACGGCTATGGTTATGGATATGGAGAACAATCTGGTAAGGAAGAATAAATCCATTGATAACCAAGATATTTTAAAATTAATAATGTCATAGAGTGGTTTATAATACTTTACACAAAAGTGAGATGAAACATGTAGGTCCCTAACTTTATGCTACACACATGAAGAACCCTACATTTTGTGGTCAGGAAATATACAGCGGTGTATTCCTGATCAACGCCCTCATGTCGGTGTAAATCCGATGTGATTTCTATAATATCAACTGTCTGTGAAGATCGTTGATATTTTTTTTAAAACAGTGAATGGTGCGATGAATATTTTTTGTAGCTTTGTGAAAAATCGAATTGAAATGGAAAATTTACGAAGATACCCCATCGGAATACAGACTTTTTCGGAAATACGGAAAAGTAATTACCTTTATATTGATAAAACGGAATATGTGTATTGGATGGTACATTTCACTAAATACGTATTCTTGAGTCGTCCTCGTCGTTTTGGTAAGTCATTGTTGACTTCTACATTACATAGTTATTTCTCTGGTCAGAAAGAATTATTTCAAGGGTTGGCTATAGAAAAGCTGGAAAAGGAGTGGACGGAATATCCAGTGCTTCACTTTGATATGAGTACAGCCAAACATGCAGACTGTGAACAGCTGTTGCAAGAGTTGAATATGAAGCTAATTCGTTATGAGGAGGTTTACGGAAAGATGGAGGGAGAGGTTAATCCAAATCAGCGTCTGGAAGGACTCATCAAGCGCGCTTACGAGCAGACAGGGAAACAAGTGGTTGTGCTGATAGATGAATACGATGCTCCTCTGCTGGATGTAGTACACGAGGAAGAGAGGCTTGGCGTATTGCGTAACATTATGCGCAATTTCTACAGCCCTCTTAAAGCGTGTGATCCTTATTTGCGGTATGTGTTTTTGACCGGTATCACCAAATTCTCCCAACTTAGTATATTTAGTGAATTGAACAATATCAAGAATATTAGCATGAATGAGTCTTATGCTGCCATTTGCGGTATTACAGAAAACGAGATACTTGTCCAAATGAAAGATGATGTAGACGCATTAGCCCAAAAACTGGAGGTTACTTCTGAAGAGGTATTGGCAAAACTGAAAGAAAACTACGACGGCTATCATTTCACTTATCCGTCTCCTGATATATATAATCCATTCAGTTTGCTTAACGCTTTTGCAGATGGTAAATTTAATTCTTATTGGTTTGGTAGTGGTACGCCTACTTATTTGATAAAGATGCTGGATAAATTTGGTGTAGCGCCTTCCGAGATAGGGAGAAAAACTGCGGTTGCGGAGGATTTTGATGCACCTACAGAAAGAATGGTGAGCATTACTCCATTGTTATATCAAAGTGGCTATATCACGATAAAAGATTATGATAAGGAGTTAGATTTATATACATTGGATATTCCTAATAAGGAGGTAAGAATAGGTTTGATGAAAAGTCTTCTTCCTAATTATGTTGCTAGTAAAACACCGGAAACCAATACTATGGTAGCTTATCTTTCCCGTGATATTCGTAATGATGATATGGATGCTGCTTTACGTCGTTTGCAAACGTTTCTATCTACCATTCCTCAATGTGATAATACGAAATATGAGGGGCACTACCAACAGATGTTTTATATTATATTCAGTTTGTTGGGCTATTATGTAGATGTGGAGGTTCGTACTGCCAGTGGACGGGTGGATATGGTGCTTCGTACAAAGACTACGTTGTATGTGATGGAATTGAAACTGGACAAGAGTGCGGATAGGGCGATGGAGCAAATTGATCTGAAGAATTACCCCAAACGTTTTGCTTTGTGCGGATTGCCTATAGTAAAGGTGGCTGTCAGTTTTGATAGCGAACAGTGTACAATAGGGGAATGGAAAATTCTAAAAGTTTAATTATATTGCTGATTAATAAATTGTTATATACTAGTATGAATATAAAGAGCTCCGCAAGGGGCTTTTTTCTTTTCTATCCGGAATAAAAGCTTCACCTTTGCAGTGTTGATCAACAAAACGTGAATAAATAATTTGAATTTAAATCTTTAAAAAAACGTAGTATGAGTGTAATATACAAAGTCATTACGCGCCCAACAGATCCGCGTGTTCCCAATTCTCCCAAGAGATATTATCCGCATCTGATCACTTTAGGTCAGTCTGTCAACCTGAAATATATTGCACAGAAAATGCAGGATCGTTCTTCGCTGTCTGTCGGTGATATCAAGAGTGTGATCCAGAATTTTGTGGAAAAGATGAAGGAACAGTTGTTGGAAGGTAAGTCTGTGAATATTGAAGGTCTGGGCGTCTTTATGTTGACTGCCCGTTCGAAAGGTGCCGAACTAGCGAAGGATATTAATGCCAAAAGTGTAGAGAGTGTTCGTATCTTTTTTCAGGCGAATAAAGAGCTGCGCGTTACAAAGACTGCCACCCGTGCAGATGAGAAGTTGGATTTGATTAGCTTGGATGAATATCTGAAGAAGCTTAATATGACAATTTCTCCTAATGATCCTGAAAAACCGGATGATGGCGGAGAAGAAGGCGGAGGAAATGAAGGTGGCGGTAGCGGAGAAGCACCGGATCCTGCCGCATAATGAATTGTCAATTAACGATTGATGGTTAGGGTGTTTATTTAGTGTTTAATAAAAAAAGAAAAATGTCTATGAAAAAAACGTGGAGTATTATTTTGAAAGTGATTATTGCTGTTGCTGGTGCAATTGCCGGAGTGGTCGGTGTACAGGCAGCAAACTTGTAATTGATTATCTTATAAATAGGTATATTTATGAATGAATAACAGGCGGGAAAAATCCCGCCTGTTTTTTGTTTGGGATATATTAGAGAATTATACTTCTTCACATACTCTCATTTCCATTCCTTTATACACTACTACAATCTTATGCAACAGTGTGGTACCAATTGCATTTTTCACTGTATCAGTATTAGCATAACGGTTTGTCTGAGCGATACCTTCCAATCGTAATTCTTCCACACGATTCTCTGAATCTTTGTATTTGGCATATTTCAACTCGATTATGTAGCTGTGTTTCATGTCGGGATAAATATCCAATAATGGAGATAGGAAGATGTCGGCATATCCTTCTTGTGTGTCTGCCTCCGAAATGGGACGGTAGAATCGGTTTTGTGCAGTCATGGCTAATGTGAAACCATGCACGAAAAATTCTCCCTTTTGTTTGTCACGCTGGGAGGCATAACTCTTCAGGCAATCGGCTATATAATCAAAATATGCTTTCCATGTACCTCGATAAGCGAGTGAACTGGATAATTCATTTTTTTCATAATTACTGAAGCTTAAGTTGGCTTCATTGTAAGTGTTCAATAGATAGGTGTAAAGCTGTTCGCGGACTACCTGATTAGGAATGGTGAGTTTGCACTTTCCTTCATGTGTACCATTAATAGTAAGCATACCAAAATAATAGAGTAGACTGATGAAGTTGTCTGGATCAATAATACTGGCGGCTGGAAATCCTTTCTTCACTTCTCCAGTGATGTAGCCTTGGCTTATTAAGGTTTGTATGATGGAAGCATCGTGGGCAAACTCCTTATCTTTGCGGATGAGCATACGCAATTTCTCGTAGTCAATACGGATGTTGTCTTCTACCATGTCCCTCGGTACTTCACCGTATCGGATGTAGTTTTTGACGAAATAAAGCACCATGTTGGAATTGTACATAGTGGTTTGACCATAACATTCTTGTGCAAAGCAGTAATTATCATACCACGGTTTCATAATTTCTATCAACTCATCGATGGTATGGTTGAAATGCCCTGTATTAGAATAATAAGTTAACATTTCGCGAACTTCACTTTCTGTGAATCCCATCATTTCATTGAATTCTGATGAAAGGGAGTAATTAGTGCCGATATTGAAGCCGCTGGTCAAGTCATCCATCGTTACGGGACTGACACCTGTGATGAAACAACGTTTGATGCTGGAGTCGGTACCGGATTTTATTTTATTGAAGAAGGCACGTAAATAACCTTCTTTGTGTGTCTCATCAGTGTAACGGTTCAGGCTGTCGACATCAGAGAGTATTGTATTGGTGAAATGGTCATATTCATCAATGAAGAGATAAATCTTTTGATTTACCCGGGCGCATTCCGTAAACAGATATTCGAATTGGCTGACCGCCCCGTCTTTTTCGTTCATTCTTTCTTTGATTCCTTCGGGTAAATAGTCGGCATAAACATCGCAGAAATAGTCAAATACGATTCTGCAATGTTCGTCCAAACCTTTGCGGTAGCTGTGTAAATCTCCACTGATTCCTGAAAAATTTAATTTTATTACTAGATAGCTATTACGGTCTTTCGTAGGGTGCTTTCCGATATAAAGGTCGCCAAATAAAGCGTCAAACTTATCTTTGGTACGTATGTCATAATAATGTTGAAGCATATTCAAGGTCAGACTTTTTCCGAATCGACGCGGACGGATAAAAAAGAAGAAACGATCCGACTGCTCTATCAAAGGGATGAAAGAGGTTTTATCCACGTAATAATAATTGTCCAAACGGATGTCCTCGAAGTTCATCATACCATAAGGTAACAACTTCCTGTCTGATAATACATATTCCATAATTTATGCCTTTTATATGAATATACTTTGAATAAGTGTAGACAAAGATACTTCCTTTCCGCTACTTTCCCAAACAAACGTTCTTTCTTTTTGGTTTCGTGCTATTTGTTAGAAGTGTCACTCTATATTTTAACAAAATAGAAAATCTAATCAAACTCGTTGGCTGAATAGCGGATTTTATCTACCTTTGCACCTTAATTTAATGCGTCATTTTAAGCAAGAAAAAACATGATTCGAAAAATAATAAAGGCTCTTTGGATATTTCTGGCAGTCATTGTGTTGGCTATTGTTGTCATCTTTGTCTCTATCTCAAAGGGGTGGATTGGCTATATGCCTCCTGTGGAGGAACTTGAGAATCCGAGCTATAAATTTGCAACGGAGATTTTTTCTGAAGATGAAAAAGTGCTTGGTACGTGGTCTTATAGTAAGGAAAATCGGGTATATACAGCTTACAAGGATTTGTCTCCCAGTATTATCAATGCTCTTATTGCGACGGAAGATGTCCGTTTTGTTAAACATTCTGGAATTGATGCCAAAGCATTGTTCCGTGCGTTTGTGAAACGTGGTTTGATGTTTCAGAAAAATGCAGGTGGAGGTAGTACTTTGTCGCAACAGCTTGCCAAACAGTTGTTTACGGAAAAAGTGGCGAGAAATACACTGCAACGTCTTTTCCAGAAACCGATTGAATGGGTGATTGCGGTGAAGCTTGAACGTTACTACACCAAAGAGGAAATCTTGAGTATGTATCTCAATAAGTTTGATTTTCTGAATAATGCGGTTGGTATTAAAACTGCTGCACATACATACTTCGCATGCGAACCGAAAGATTTGAAGATCGAAGAGGCAGCTACGTTGGTAGGGATGTGCAAGAATCCTTCACTTTATAATCCGGTCCGTTTCAACGAACGTTCCCGTGGCCGTCGTAATGTAGTGCTTGAGCAGATGCGTAAAGCTGGTTATATCACAGATGCAGAATGTGATTCTTTGCAGGCTCTTCCGTTGAAACTAAAATATAACCGCGTTGACCACAAAGAGGGATTGGCTACTTATTTCCGCGAATATCTCCGTGGTGTGATGACAGCACCGAAACCGGTAAAAAGTGATTATCGTGGTTGGCAAATGCAGAAATTCTACGAAGATTCTATCGCGTGGGAAACTAACCCGTTGTATGGTTGGTGTGCAAAAAATAAAAAGAAAGACGGTACGAATTATAACATCTATACAGATGGATTGAAGATTTATACGACGATCAATTCACGTATGCAGCAATATGCAGAGGATGCAGTAAAAGAGCATTTAGGTGATTATTTGCAACCTGTGTTTTTCAAAGAAAAAGAGGGAAGCAAAAATGCTCCATACGCAAGATCACTGCCGGAAAAACGAGTGGAGGAGTTGCTGACAAAAGCTATGAAGCAGACGGATCGTTATCGTCTTATGAAAGAGGCGGGAGCTTCGGAACAGCAGATTCGTAAAGCGTTCGATACCCCGGAAGAAATGACTGTCTTTTCCTGGAAGGGAGATAAAGATACAATTATGACACCGATGGATTCCATCCGTTACTACAAATCTTTCCTGCGAACAGGATTCATGTCGATGGATCCGGTAAGCGGGCATGTGAAGGCTTATGTAGGCGGACCGAATTATGTATATTTCCAGTATGATATGGCAATGGTGGGACGTCGTCAGGTGGGATCTACTATCAAACCGTATTTGTATACATTAGCAATGGAAAATGGCTTTTCTCCTTGCGACCAGACACGCCACGTAGAGCAAACGTTGATTGATGAGAACGGAACTCCTTGGACGCCTCGTAATGCAAACAATAAACGTTATGGGGAAATGGTGACTCTGAAGTGGGGATTGGCTAATTCTGACAACTGGATTTCTGCTTATCTGATGGGCAAACTGAATCCGTATAATCTTGTACGTTTGATCCATAGTTTTGGGGTTCGTAATAAAGCAATCGACCCGGTGGTTTCGCTTTGTCTGGGACCTTGTGAAATTTCTGTGGGTGAGATGGTAAGTGCATATACAGCTTTTGCCAATAAAGGAATTCGTGTAGCTCCATTGTTTGTTACACGCATTGAAGATAGTGATGGTAATGTGCTTTCTACCTTTGCACCGCAAATGGAGGAGGTGATAAGTATTTCAAGTGCATATAAAATGCTGGTTATGTTGCGCGCCGTTATTAATGAAGGAACAGGTGGGCGTGTTCGTCGTTATGGAATTACCGCCGATATGGGTGGGAAAACAGGTACGACCAATGATAACTCTGATGCCTGGTTTATGGGATTCACTCCTTCATTGGTATCCGGTTGTTGGGTAGGTGGTGACGAACGTGACATCCATTTCGGTAAAATGACCTATGGACAGGGAGCTGCTGCTGCTTTGCCTATTTGGGCATTGTATATGAAGAAAGTGTATGATGACCCGACTTTGGGATATGACCAGCAGGAGAAATTTAAACTTCCTGAAGGATTTGATCCGTGTGCCGGTTCGGAAACTCCGGACGGAGAGGTGATAGAAGAGGGGGGATTGGACGATCTTTTTAACTAAGTCTGAAATAAGTATTAAGTATAAAGTATTAAGTATTAACCGTAGCGTTTGGGGCACTGAACTGTAGGTGTAATATCTCTAATATCTAATGTTTAATACTTAATACCTAATACTTAAATACTTATTTTTTAATGCATAGGTATATTGTTTGCATAGGGAGTAATTACAACAGGAAAGAGAATTTGACTTTTGCCAGACAGGAACTGACTGAATCGTTCTCTTCTATATGTTTTGCGCCCGAATTGGAAACTGAACCTTTATTTTTTAAGAATCCGGCCTTGTTTGCCAACCAAGTGGTTATGTTCTTTTCCGATAAAGATGAAGAGGTAGTGAGGAAAATGCTGAAAGATATAGAACAGAGGTCCGGACGTCGTCCGGAAGATAAAAAAGAGGAGAAAGTTTGTCTGGACATTGACATGCTTTTATATGATAACAAAATAGTAAAACCGGAGGATTGGCAAAGGGGATATATACAACAGTCATTATCTGCCTTCCATTCTTCATTATTTATTAAGTAGATGAAATTTCTTGGAATTATACCTGCCCGCTATGCATCCACTCGTTTTCCTGCAAAACCGTTGGCTATGTTGGGTGGAAAAACTGTTATACAACGTGTGTATGAGCAAGTGGCTGGCGTTTTGGATGACGCTTATGTAGCCACGGACGATGAGCGTATTGAAGCTGCTGTCAAGGCGTTCGGAGGTAAGGTTGTGATGACTTCTGTTCATCATAAAAGCGGTACGGACCGCTGTTATGAAGCCTGTACAAAGATTGGAGGTGACTTTGATGTCGTGGTCAATATACAAGGAGATGAACCTTTTATTCAGCCTTCACAATTGGATGCGGTAAAGGCTTGTTTCGAAGATGTAACCACGCAGATTGCCACGCTGGTGAAACCTTTTACTGCAGATGAACCGTTTGCTGTACTGGAAAACGTAAATTCACCGAAAGTGGTAGTCAATACGAACTGGAACGCGCTTTATTTTAGCCGATCCATTATTCCTTATCAGCGTAATGCCGAGAAACAGGACTGGCTGAAGGGACATACCTACTACAAGCATATCGGACTGTATGCCTATCGTACAGATGTGCTGAAGGAGATAACCATGCTTCCGCAGTCTTCTCTGGAACTGGCTGAATCTTTGGAGCAGCTCCGTTGGCTGGAGAACGGATATAAAATAAAGGTGGGCATTAGTGAAGTAGAAACCATCGGAATCGATACCCCGCAAGATTTGGAACGGGCAGAAGAGTTTTTGAAGAATAGAATCTAATCGTATGGATCGTAAAATACAACCTGAAATACAAACCCTGAAAAATTTTCGTATACTTCCTCCCGTCCGAATGACATTGCCAAATGGTATTCCATTGACTGTTATTAATGCGGGTGAACAGGAAGTAGTACGCATAGATGTGCTTTTCGCTGGAGCCCGTTGGCAGCAGTCGCAGAAACTGCAAGCCTTGTTTACAAACCGGATGTTGCGCGAAGGTACGACAAAATATACGGCTGCTACCATTGCCGAGAAACTGGATTACTACGGTTCGTGGCTCGAACTGTCCAGCTCGTCGGAGTATGCATACATCACTGTTTATTCGTTGAATAAGTATTTGGCGAAAACATTGGAAGTGGTAGAATCCATGATTAAAGAACCGCTTTTTCCGGAAAAAGAATTGCATACTATCCTCGATACCAATATCCAACAATATCTGGTCAATACTTCCAAAGTTGATTTCCTGGCACATCGTGGTCTGTTGAAGTCGCTTTATGGCGAACAGCATCCATGTGGTAAAATAGTGGTGGAGGAAGATTATCATGCTATCACTCCGGAAGTGCTTCGTGAATTTTATGAACGGTATTACCATTCGGGCAATTGCTCTATTTTCTTATCCGGCAAGGTGACGGAGGATATTATCAGCCGGGTGACGGATACATTCGGCACTTCTTTTGGTCAACATCAACAGCCGGCATCGAAATTAAGTTTTTCTTTTACTGCCGTTCCCGAAAAGAGGATTTTTATAGAACGTGAGGATGCCATGCAGAGTGCTGTAAAGATGGGATATACAACCATCACTCGTAACCATCCTGATTATCTGAAACTCCGGGTATTGATGACTTTATTCGGAGGCTATTTCGGCAGTCGTCTGATGTCTAATATCCGTGAAGAAAAGGGGTATACTTATGGCATTTCAGCAGGAATCATGTTTTATCCGGATAGCGGATTGCTGGCTATATCGACAGAAACGGATAATGAATATGTGGAACCGTTGATACAGGAAGTATATCATGAAATTGACCGTCTGCATCAGGAACCTGTGTCGATGGAAGAACTGACTATCGTACGCAACTATATGTTGGGCGAAATGTGCCGTAGTTATGAGTCTCCTTTCTCACTTTCGGATGCATGGATCTTTATTGCTACTTCCGGTCTGGATGATGACTACTTTTCACGTTCTCTGCTGGCTGTAAACGAGGTTACTCCTGCAGAAATACAAGATTTGGCACAGCGCTATTTGTGCAAAGAGACATTAAAAGAGGTCATTGCAGGTAAAAAGTTGTCATAAATTGCTTTCCGAAAGTGGGCTGTTTGGGATAGAAATTGTATCTTTGTCCAAATTGTAATTCTAAAATGAGTAACGACTAAAACCAATGAGGAAATATCTATATACTACACTTTTATTGGCTCTCCTCGCACAAGAGGGAGTAATGGCACAAGAAAATGAAGGAAAAAAAGGCGGATTTTTCGGAAAAATTAAAGATACATTCTCCACTGAAATAAAGATTGGCAACTATACTTTTAAAGATGGTAGTGTCTATACGGGAGAAATGAAAGGCCGAAAACCGAACGGAAAAGGAAAAACGGTTTTTAAAAACGGTGATGTCTTTGAAGGTGAATATGTGAAAGGGAAACGTGAAGGATATGGAATTTATATGTTCCCCGACGGAGAAAAATATGAAGGACAGTGGTTCCAGGATCAGCAGCACGGAAAAGGTATCTATTATTTTATGAATAATAACCGTTACGACGGTATGTGGTATCAGGATTATCAGCATGGTGAAGGAACTATGTATTATCATAACGGTGATTTGTATGTAGGTCATTGGGTAAATGATAAGCGTGAAGGCGAAGGTACATATACTTGGGCAAACGGTGCCAAATATACCGGTCACTGGAAAAATGATAAGAAGAACGGTAAAGGTATCATGAACTGGGATGACGGCTGTAAATACGATGGAGACTGGAAAGATGATGTTCGTCACGGAAAAGGGGTATTTGAGTATACCAATGGAGATAAATATGATGGTGACTGGGCGGATGATATTCAACATGGAAAAGGTACTTATTACTTTCACACGGGCGACCGTTATGAGGGCTCGTATCTCTTAGGTGAGCGAACCGGTCCAGGAGTTTATTACCATGCTAACGGTGATAAATATGTAGGTAATTTCAAGAACGGCATGCAAGACGGAAAAGGTACTTTTACCTGGGCGAATGGTGCTGTGTATGAAGGAAGCTGGAAAAATAATAAACGTGATGGTAAAGGAGTTTATAAATGGAGCAATGGCGATGTTTATGACGGTGACTGGAAAGATAACCGTCCCAATGGACAAGGCACTCTGAAAACTGTTGCTGGTATGCAATATAAAGGTGGGTTCGTTGATGGATTGGAAGAGGGTCAAGGCGTACAAATCGACAAAGATGGTAATCGCTTCGATGGCTTTTTCAAACAAGGAAAGAAGGATGGCCCTTTTGTCGAAACAGATAAAGATGGAAAAGTGATTAAAAAAGGAACCTATAAATTCGGAAGACTCCAATAAAATGATGAATGAAAAATTGGTTGCTTACTATCACCAATTCAAATTCTTAGTATGTTGAGACAAATAAGAAAGCCGGCTAAACTTGAAATTAGCCGGCTTTCTTATTCTTCATTCTTCATTTATCATTCTTCATTTAAATGATATATTGTGAACTGATAGATTCGTTATTCATTACTCGTTTGATTGTTTCAGCAAACATGTCGGCAATGCTTAACTGTTTCACTTTCGGGCATTTCTTAGCATAAGGGATGCTGTCAGTAAATACCATTTCTGTCAGGGCAGACTCTTGCACACGGAAAGAAGCCGGATCAGACATTACGCAATGACTGGCGATAGCGCGTACAGATTGGGCACCGGCTTCCAACATGATGTTGGCTGCTTTGGTGATTGTTCCTGCTGTGTCTACGATATCATCAATCAAGACAACGTTTTTACCTTCCACGTCACCGATGATTTGCATAGATGCTACTTCATTGGCTTTTTCACGTGATTTGTTGCAGAGTACCAATGGTACGCCGAGGTATTTGGAGAAAGTGCTGGCACGTTTTGAACCTCCTACGTCCGGTGTAGCAATAACCAGATTTTCCAATTGCAATGACTGGATGTAAGGGAGGAATACAGCTGATGCGTACAAGTGATCTACCGGGATATTGAAGAATCCCTGGATCTGGTCAGCATGCAAATCCATCGTAATCAGTCGGTCGATACCTGCAACAGACAGCAGATCAGCTACCAACTTAGCCCCGATAGATACACGAGGTTTGTCTTTTCTATCCTGACGAGCCCATCCAAAATAGGGGATTACAGCCACAACGCTCTTTGCTGATGCACGTTTAGCAGCATCAATCATCAGGAGAAGTTCCATTAAGTTGTCTGAGTTAGGGAAAGTGGATTGAACCAGGAATACATGTGCGCCACGAATTGACTCCTCGTATGAAACCGCAAATTCGCCATCGGCAAAATGGGTAATGTTCATATTTCCCAGAGGACAATCCAGGCTCGCGCAGATTTTTTCTGCAAGATATCTCGAGTTCGTTCCCGAGAATACCATAAAGGGTGCTTTTTCGCTCATTTTGTAATAGATGTTACCTATTTGTTAATTTGCCTGCAAAGGTAGGAATTTCTCTTATTATTTAGAAGGACTTATTGTATAAAAAATATTTTTCTCTCCAACTTATCGGAAATATTTGTAGATTTGCTTTCTGAAAACAGTTAATAGTCAAAAATGAGTTCACGTTTTCCTTTATATATAATAGGTATAGTGTTGTTTACCTCTTTTTTTTCGTGCACTGATATGGTGCCGACCAAAGAGGTGCGCCTGATTGATTCTTTAAACGGGAAAGCGTATACTTATCGTTATCGAAGCTTGGATTCCTCCTATAAATATGCCAATGAAGCTTATCAACAGGTAAATTTTTATAAGTCGGGGAAAGCGGAGGCATCTAATAATCTCGGATTCTGTGCTTTTATGGCGATGGATTTTGACCGGGCGGAAGCGTTGCATAAGGAAGTATATAAACTGACTAAAAATGAGCTTGAACTGTTGATTGCTGATATCGGACTGATGAAGATTTGTCAGCGGACAGCTATGAACAAAGAATTTTATGATTATCGTAACAGTGCGCTCCGGCGTATGAAACGTATTCGGGAAGAGAGTGATTTGTTTGCTGACCGCCACGAGGCACTTCGACTGGATTATGCTTTCACCGAATTTTTCATTGTGTCTTCTATTTATTACTATTATCTTCAGCAAAGGCAGGAAGCCATCGCATCTCTCAATCAGATCCCGGAAGATGAAGTATTGGCAGATACGAATCAGTTGCTTTATTATCATTATATCAAAGGATCGGCTTCATTGGTGGAAGCCACCAAGCCGGAGGACAGGAAAATGCGTGAGTTCGACCAGCTATATATTACCTGGCGGACTGCGGTTCAGACTAATCATCCTTATTTCGAAGGAAATGGTCTGCAAGGGTTGGCTAATCTGATGGTTTCTCCCAATAACTTCGAACTCTTCCGAACAAGGAGGGGATATGCGCTGGATCAGTTCGGTTTTCCTGTAGATTCGCTTTTGCCTTTGCGAATGGCACAGCTTGCGCTTGAAAAATTCCGGGAGTATAATGATTTGTATCAGATTGCCGGTGCGTATGTATCTATCGGTAAGTATATGAATGAGCACGGACGTTATTCGGAAGCATTGGATACGCTTACAAAAGCGTTAGATTGTGTGAACCAACACCATATGCTTTATTATCATCATGCAGTGGATACGTTGGACAAGTTGCGTATTTATGCGGAAGGAGATACGACATATACTGGAGTTCCGTGGATTATGGAGGAAGACGTAAGGACGGTGCCTGAATGGATTTCGAGGATTCGGGAACAATTGAGTGTATCGTATGCCGGGCTTGGAATGAAGTATGCTTCTGATTACAACCGAAATATATATCTGGATATTCTGAATTATACCCGTCAGGATAAAGAGTTGGAGAGTCGTTATCTTTCGTTGGAATCCGATTCACGACAAATGACGCTTGTACTTTCTTTGGTTATTGCCGGACTTGTACTGGTGGTTATTCTTTGGTGGTTTTTCAATAAGCGATCTAAAATAAGGAATCAAGTAGATGTGGAACGTCTGCAACGGATACTGGCTCTTTGCCGGGACATCACTTCTTCTATACCAATGAATGTTCCGTTAATTCAACAAGGCATCGACCAACTGTTCGGAAAAGGGCGTCTTCAACTGGAAATTCCGGAGGAAGGAAAAGCGGCACTGGTTCCTTTGCATCGGTTGAACCGTGATGAAAAAGCGTTGGTGCACGTGCTTGAACCGTATATCGTTTGGGCTGCGGACAATGAGCAGATGGTAGAAGCGTTGAGTGACGAGCGGATGCAATTGGAAAAGCAACGATATGTTTACGAACAACATATCGCGGGGAATAAACGCCAAAATCTGATTAAGAAGGCTTGTCTGGCCATTGTGAATGGGATAAACCCTTATATCGACCGTATCTTGAATGAGGTGCATAAGTTGACGGAACGAGGATATATCGATCATGAAAAGATAAAGAAAGAGAAGTATCAATACATTGACGAGCTGGTAACTACGATTAATGAATACAATGATATTTTGGCTCTTTGGATTAAGATGAAGCAGGGGACGCTTAGCCTGAATATTGAAACGTTCGATCTCAACGAACTCTTTGAACTGTTAGGCAAAGGGAGACGTGCTTTTGAAATGAAAAATCAGAAGTTGGAAATAGAACCGACCACGGTTATGGTGAAGGCTGACCGGGCATTGACTTTGTTTATGATTAACACGCTGGCGGAAAACGCCCGAAAATATACTCCGGAAGGAGGAACAATCAAAGTGTATGCCCGTACTATGGACGCGTATGTCGAGATTTCCGTAGAAGACAACGGAAGGGGGATTTCCGAAGAAGATGTAGCTCGTATTATCGGTGAGAAAGTATATGACTCTCGTGTCATCGGAATGAAGAATGTAGCTGATCCGGAGGTTCTGAAAGAAAATAAGGGTAGTGGTTTCGGACTGATGAATTGTAAGGGAATCATTGAGAAATATAAGAAAACGAATGAATTGTTCCGGGGATGTGTCTTTGATGTAGAGAGTGAATTGGGGAAGGGGAGTCGTTTCTATTTCCGTTTGCCTTCGGGAGTGCGTAAAGCGATAGGAGTCTTGTTGCTTTGCCTGTTGCTTCCGTTTGGGGTGAGTTCTTGTCTGCATGATCCGATTCCTCCCATGTTGCAGGAGGGCGATTCGATAGTGGTGGTTACGGATTCTGCCTATGAGGATTTACTGGATGCAGCGTCGGATTATGCGAATGCTGCCTATTTTGCTAATGTGGATGAAAATTATGAATTTGCTTTGCAATATATAGATTCTGCTATACTCTTGTTGAACGAGCATTATGAGAAATATGCGCGTCCGGATCGTCCGCATCGGTATATGAAGCTGGTGGGGGAAGGAACGCCTGCCGAAATCAGTTGGTGGAACGAATTGTTTGATTCGGATTATCATGTGATTCTGGATATCAGGAATGAGGCGGCAGTTGCTTTTTTGGCTTTGAAACAGTTGGATGCATACAGTTATAATAATTCGGCATTTACGGATTTGTATAAGTTGCAAGGAGAAGATCAGACTCTTGAAGCATATTGCCGACAGTTGGAACGGTCGAATACGAATAAGACAGTAGGAATTATTTTATGTTTTGTTCTACTGATTGTTTCTTTGGTCGGATACTATTTCCTGTATATGAGAAAACGTTTGCAGAATCGTTTGAATCTTGAACAGGTACTTGAGATTAATCAAAAGGTATTTGCGGCATCTCTGGTCAGACCGCAGGAACAAGAAAATGCTGAGGCACTCCAACGGGAGGAAAGTACGCTTAAAGAAATCCCGCAACGTATTGTGGATGAAGCATTCGCTTCGGTGAATGAACTACTGACAATTGACCGGATGGGAATTGCCGTTTATAACGAAACGACACATCGACTGGAATATGCTTCTCGTCCCGGGCAGGAAATGCCGGAGATGGTAGAACAGTGTTTTAGTTCCGGAGAATATCTTTCTGAACAGCATCTTCAGGCAATTCCGCTGATGGTGGAAGCAGGAGGTGAACATCAATGTGTCGGTGTGCTTTATCTGGAACGTAGAGAGGGAACGGAGCAGGAAACAGACCGGCTGCTTTTTGAACTGGTAGCACGTTATGTGGCTATTGTAGTATTTAATGCAGTGGTGAAACTGGCTACTAAATACCGGGATATTGAATCGGCGCATGAAGAAACACGCAGAGCTTCCTGGGAAGACAGTATGTTGCATGTACAGAATATGGTACTTGACAACTGCTTGTCGACAATTAAACATGAGACGATCTATTATCCGAATAAAATCAAACAGATTGTAGGGCGGTTGAATACACAGAAGCTTTCGGAAACGGAGGAGCGTGAAGCGGTGGAGACCATGACGGAATTGATTGAATATTATAAGGGAATCTTTACGATTTTGAGCTCGTGTGCTTCCCGTCAATTGGAGGAAGTCACTTTCCGGCGTACTGTGATTCCGGTGCAGGAGCTTTTGGACACTGCCGGAAAATACTTCAAGAAATCAATGAAGAACCGTTCGGAGAGGATAGAACTGGAGATAGAACCGATGGAAGCGAAGGTGATAGGAGACGTGAACCAGTTACGTTTTCTATTGGAAAATTTGATTGATGAAGCATTGACTGTGCGTGAAGATGGGGTGATACGTCTGCAAGCACGTCAGGATAATGAATATATTCGTTTTCTCTTTACGGATACGAGACGTGAAAAGAGCGTGGAAGAATTGAATCAATTATTTTATCCGAATCTGGCACGTATGACTTCCGGTGAGAAAGGGGAGTTGAGAGGAACGGAATATCTGGTATGCAAGCAGATTATCCGCGACCATGACGAATTTGCAGGACGCAGAGGATGTCGTATCAATGCCGAACCGGCTGAAGGCGGAGGATTTACGGTTTATTTCACCATTCCGCGCCGATAAAAGGAGAACACATAAAAGTTATTAGATAAGAAACATGGAAGAACAGAAGTTTAAAGTTATTATCGTAGAGGATGTAAAACTGGAGTTGAAAGGGACAGAAGAAATATTCCGTCATGAAATACCGAATGCGGAAGTGATCGGTACGGCAATGACGGAAAGTGAGTTCTGGCCGTTGATGGAGGCGCAGCTTCCCGATTTGGTATTGTTGGATTTAGGACTGGGAGGTTCTACGACCATTGGTGTTGACATTTGCCGGAATATATTCAAACGCTACAAAGGAGTCCGGGTACTGATCTTCACAGGTGAGATTCTGAATGAAAAGTTGTGGGTGGATGTATTGAATGCCGGTGCCGACGGAATTATCCTCAAAACAGGAGAATTACTGACGAAAACAGATGTACAGGCTGTGATGGACGGAAAGAAGCTGGTATTCAACTATCCGATTTTGGAAAAGATTGTAGATCGTTTCAAGAAATCGGTAGCCAACGATGCCAAGCGTCAGGAAGCAGTCATCAGTTATGATATTGATGAATACGATGAACGTTTTCTCCGCCATTTGGCCTTAGGATATACGAAGGAGATGATTGCCAATTTGAAAGGGATGCCTTTCGGCGTAAAATCATTGGAGAAACGACAGAATGATCTTATCGGACGCCTTTTCCCGAATGGAGAACGGGTGGGAGTGAATGCTACCCGATTGGCAGTACGTGCACTGGAATTGCGTATTATCGATTTGGATAATCTGGAGCCTGACGAAGAATAATTAATGGCAAGTAATACCTCTGGAAAGTAATGAAGAATAAATGGCGTATGCCCCATCCCGCTACGATGTTCCTTCTGCTGACAATGGCAGTGGTCTTTCTTTCATGGATATGTGATATCTATGGGTTGAAAGTGACATTGCCGCAGACAGGTGAGGACATCCGTGTACAAAGCCTGTTGAGTCCAGAAGGGATCCGTTGGTGGTTGCGGAACGCTATTAAGAATTTCACGGGCTTTGCTCCGTTGGGCATGGTGATTATCGCTATGTTCGGACTGGGAGTAGCACAACATTCCGGTTTTATTGATGCGTGCATCCGCATGGGAGTAGGGAACCGGCAGGAAAAGAGGAAAATCATCTTGTGGGTGATTGTGCTCGGTTTGTTGTCGAATGCCATTGGGGATGGTGGATATATTATTTTATTGCCTATTGCCGCTATGCTGTTCCAGTGGGTGGGACTTCACCCGATTGCAGGGATTGTTACAGCTTATGTCTCTGTTGCGTGCGGGTATAGTGCCAATATTGTATTGAGTACGATGGACCCGTTATTGGCACATACCACCCAAGAGGCGGCACTGGCGCAAACGGGGTATCAGGGGAACACGGAACCTCTTTGTAACTACTTCTTTATGAGTGCTTCAACAGTAGTCATTACAGCTATTGTGTATTGGATTACTCAAAAATGGCTTCTTCCCACATTAGGAAAGTATGAAGGCAGTGTGAAAGTGGTGGCTTATCATCCTCTCTCTCGCAAAGAGCGGCGTGCTATTATGATTTCCATTGTTGTAGCAGCTGTTTATGTCGCTCTTATCTTGTGGCTTACTTTTTCTTCTTATGGAATTTTGCGAGGGGTGAACGGAGGTTTGATGCATTCGCCTTTTATTGCCGGTATTTTATTCCTGCTTTCTTTGGGAGCAGGTATTACGGGGATGGCTTATGGATTCAGTTCCGGACGGTATCGCACTGACAATGATGTGATTGAAGGACTTACGCAGCCAATGAAACTTCTTGGAGTGTATTTCGTTATCGCTTTCTTTGCTGCACAGATGTTTGCCTGTTTTGAATATTCCCATCTGGATAAGTGTTTAGCCATCATGGGAGCTGATTTGCTCTCTTCGTTTGAGCCGGCTCCTTTGTCTGCTCTCATCCTGTTTATTCTATTTACGGCATTGATAAACCTGATTATGGTATCTGCTACCTCCAAATGGGCTTTTATGTCTTTTATCTTTATTCCGATGTTTGCACAGATGGGAATTGCTCCGGATGTAGCACAATGTGCTTTCCGTATCGGAGATAGTTCGACGAATGCCATTACTCCTTTCTTATTCTATATGCCTTTGGTACTGACTTATATGCGGCAGTATGATAAACAGATTACGTATGGCTCATTGCTTAAATATACCTGGAGATATTCATTAGGTATCCTGGTTGCCTGGACATTGATGTTTATTGTCTGGTATTTGTTGAAAATACCGATGGGATTATAGCCAGTACGTGAAAAAATATCAAGTAGACAAGGCTCAGTCTGAAACCTTGGGGGATTGCGTTAAAATTCTTATTTTTGCATCATGAAAACATCCTCTTCCCAAACGATTGATCCTGTTGCTTCTTTAAGCTTGTTCTTGCCTTCAGGAAT
>NZ_JAJKHN010000039.1:0-61494 GCF_020982715.1 Bacteroides sp. 1_1_30 | reverse complement strand
CAAGAGAAAAGCTCACGTAAAGCAAAGCTTTTCTCTTGATTTTTTAGAAAGAGGAACATTTACTGAATATCCCTAAGTATGAGTGTCTTTTTGATGCCCCAAAGCCACTTCCTGCCAGCCATTAAAAGACAAATGATGCTGTTGCAGGCAATCAGCTACCCGGGTGATGAAATATTCGGCCAGGTCATGCGCCTTTTCCATGCCTTGCTCTTCCATTAACGCCCTACATAAAGGGGAACCCATCCATGCGCCCTTAGCCACTTCATCACCTCCCAAATGGATGGTAGTCAGCGGTGCACCGGCTTCCTTATACATAGCCACTATTTCCTGAATCACCTTTTCCATAAAACGATAAGTGGAGGGCAAGGCTACATTCATAACATTATCCGTATAGGCTTGTGCCGAAATATATCGGGAAGTATCCTGCAAGTCACTCAAAAGATATTCTTTCGCTTTCTCCGGATCGGTATCGATGTATTTCTTATAACGTACATTCATTGCCACAATCGCCGCACGTGCATGGCCGGGGGATTCTATTTCCGGGATGACCTGCACATGTCTTTCCGCCGCATATCGTAATAAATCAATGAATTCCTCCCGGGTATAATAACCATTTCCCGATGTTGCGGCATACGGATCATATCCGCCATCATAAGCCGGATACAACCAGTCCTTTTCATCGGTTGTATGTCCCCGCCGCGAACCGATTGCAGTCAGCTCCTCCAATCCCGGAATTTCCAGCCGCCAGCCTTCATCATCCGAGAAATGGAACTGGAGCACATTCAGTTTGTAAGAAGAGAGTATATCAATCAGCTTCTTCAAGTGATCCACCGTTGTATAATTCCGGGCAATATCGAGCATCTGTCCCCGGTATAATAAGTCCGGATAATCCTGTATAGACATTGCTTCCAACCGGAACAGGCTTTCCTGCCCTTTCAGCAATCCTAACAAGGTCTGTGTACCATTAAAAACTCCATGTGGAGTAGCGGCACTAATCCTTATTTGCTGACCGTCAATGCACAGTTCATAATATTCCTCATTGACTGCTTTTTTCCTGTCAGAGAGATAATCCAAGACAATGGTTACCGAGGCTTCCGGCACAACTTCCAATCCATGCCATGCGGTGAGCTTCTCTTTCAACAGTTTTCCTTCATTGGCAAAATCCTCATGGAAAGTCAAAGCAAGTTGTTTCTCCAACACCGTTTCCCCTCCGGTAACAAATATCTTTTTTACGGAAGGTATGATATCCGTCGTCCGGAACTCCGGAGTATCTGCATTTAGTAAACGAAGGTTGGTTTCGTACGTCTTCCGTGCAGCCGTCCTTTGCCATTCCGTAACAGGCAATGGAACGGTATGCAGCGTCACAGGCAACGGCTTACCTTTCGATGCCCCCGACTGACTTACCCAATAACTCCCTTCGGGCGCATGTGAATTCTTCGGCACTTCCCCGTCACACTGGAATATCACTTTCAATGAATCTCCCGGAGCCAGTGAAAGAAATCCTTCTCCCGGATATATTTTAAAAAGAGTCGCATTTACTTCCTCTACCCTAACCGACGACGAAGCATCCTGCCGGATCGAACGGGGAAACTGCGAATAATAAATCTCCCAATCCTTTCCTATAGGAGCATCCGAAACATTCTTCAGTACAAAAGAATTCTCATAATATTTACCATTTCCATCGTAGCTTCCCATTTCCCAGGTTAAAGCAACCGGAGCTCTCGACTCATTCGCCGACTTACAACTGCCTGCAAGGAGCAGGATGAACAACCATCCCGCTGCCCATAAAGAAAACTTTATATCATTCATAAATTTAGTCTTAGTGATTAGTCATGCCATCCTTTACTTCTCAAATAATCGAGCATAAAAGCCGGACTGTCTGTTTGGAGGATTCTTGCTCCCAACTTGTTTATCAGATACCCATAACTTGCGTCCGGATCTTTCCTGGCAGCCTCATCATCATGTCCTCCTGCCAGAGAAGCCCACAAAGTGTTATACCAAATCAGACTTTTCCCTGCCAGCCTGCGTTCCATCCGGGCAGGCACCGGACTTGCAACATTCCGGTAACACAACTCAAAAGCAACCGGATGCAACTGTTCCATATAGTCCTCGACCACCTTCATCGATTTCTCCTCATCAATCGTTACGACAGGCATATAGATTACCTTATCCAGATAAGAACCAAACTCCCGCTTCACCGTCTCCACGGGTTGGGCACCTTTCATTATCACTAAATCGGCAGTATCGGTTTTCTTCAATATCACATATACATCATCAAAAATGCTGTAAGCCTTATCCAGATTAACCATTATCTGGCCTTTGGCAGCCAGCAAAGCTTCTTCCAAAGTAGGAACCGTATGTTCCGTCAGTCGGCCGTCTTTATCTTTCAACCGAAGTTGCTTTATTTCAGCCAATGTCTTATCTTTCACTTTTCCTGTACCATTGGTGGTGCGATCTACCGTATCATCATGCATCAGTACCAGCTGACCATCTTTCGTCTTACGGATATCAATCTCTACAATGTCCACTTTCATCCGAATAGCACTATCGATAGCCGCCAGGGAGTTTTCGGGGGCAATACTCCAATTTCCACGGTGCGCCACCACCAATACTTTGTCCAGGCACGGATTCAATACATCCTTGCGGATGGCCTCCGCCCGTTGTGCAGCCAGGAAACCTGGCTGCAAACAGAAAAGTAACAAAAGCACTATAAACCTGCTTTTCTTCATATCTATCATTATTTAATCTTTCTGCTCAATTTTGTTCAACTACCTATTGCCTCACTGCTACAACCCGGCATCATAAGCACCAGCCTGCATCTTGTTGACATTACGGGCAACTCCTCGTTGGTCTACTCCAAAGCCGTTTTCACCCACCCAATTGATAAATTGCTGTCCCACAGTTGCGTCGAAAGATTTCACCGCATCAATTACAGCCTGTTTCGTTGCAAATTCATCAATAGTACCGGTTACCGTCCATTGGTAAACACCATCGGTCAAAATTGCGGCGGGAAGAGTTTGGGATGAATAGTCCGTGTCCGTAGCAATAGCTCCCCAGCCTGCATCCGCAGCCTGATATACATTATATCCGCCGGAAGTGATATTACCTGCATAAATCGTCCTGTTTCCGGCTCCTTTGGCAAATAAAGAGTTGACCACCAGAGACGCGTTCTTCCCTGCACGGAAGACACCGTTCGGATTACCTGAATTTCCAACAATGGTAGTATTGGCAAGCATAAAATAAGCATCTCCATTGACTGTGATACTATTTCCTCCGGTAGCGGTGGTACCTAGTACGGTTACATTATTCATACAGGCATATCCGTTTCCGGCATGAATGGCAGTTCCCCAGGCGCCCGGTGCATAATTCTCATGCAACAAGCAGTTGTTCATAAACAGGAAGCTGTTTGCAGCGGTGGTAGTGATGGCTCCTCCCCTTGCGGTCGCCTTGTTATTCACCATCTCTACATCATTTAGCAAGACTCTTCCCTTTGATACTTTAACGGCTGCTCCACCATCTGTTCCACCATCACTTCCGCGATTGAAGTTCTTGATGACACAATTATTCAGTTGCAGGGTTGCATCACCTCCACCTGCCGCAACAAATACGGCACGGACACTTCCTGCATCGTTCAATCCATATTGTCCGTTGAAAGTACAACCGTCGAAAATAATATTTGTCTGATTGCCCAATACTAATAAAGAGTTGGATGTCGCAGACGCTCCACTACCGGCATTTCTGACAAAAGCAGTCGTGTGTTTGCTAATGTCACGCTTCGTCAAGTCCGTTCCCGTGCTTAAAGGATCATATCCGCCTTCAATCGTTATTTCCACTTGCTTGCTATAACCGCTATATTCTATCTTCACGCCGGAATTTTCTTTCGCCATCTCATAAGAGCCTGCAGCTACATAAATCTTCTTGCCATCCAGTTTGACTGCATTGGCGTTGGAGATGTCACTGTTACCATTCGTTTGTAACAAGTTGCGCAGCGCATCCACTCCCATAGCATTATCCCAATCCATACCGGTTGCGTTTCCGGCAGGCTGTTCTTTTACGTAATAAGCCGCAAGCTGCAGTTCTTCCGCATCTCCTCCCGGCAAAGTACCGCTATCCCACGGAGACACAATGGGTTCACTAATACTTATAATCGAACCTTCCACTTTCAGCGTGAATTCATAACACTTTGCGGGCTTCAATTCCGGAATACCGGGTAATACCAAATCTTCTCCCAAATAATTCAAAGAGACAAAGGTAGCGGTGGTTCCGGCTTTTCCGGGAGCTACGATGGCAGTATAAGTACAACCGTTCTGTCCTGCCTTACCACCTTCGGGAACTGTAATGAACGGTGATATCAAAGAAGTGCCCGATACCACTTCACCATTCGTGTATCCCTGATAAGAACCGATCTTTACTCCCTGCACCTTGCCTTGTCCGCCTACATCTGCAAGCGTCATAATCACTTTTGCCATTTTCCGGTTCATACCCAAACGAAGAATACGGGAACCATCATCTGTTGCATTCTCCACAGTACATGTCATATAGTCGGCTTTGGCCAGGTTTTCCAGACGTTGCTGGTTGGTGGGAAGTGTAAAGTTGGCCGTACTGGCTCCGCTCACCACCGGATAGAAAGCCGAGTAAGTCACCGGCTCCGCACCCCACCTTAAATAATAGTTATCCGTCGGTATCCATTTTCCTTCCGAGAGTACATAGCTCAAATACCCATCCTCACAACTTAACTGAATCTCATCACCCTCATTAAATTGTTTCTGCTGATCTCCCGCCGCACCGGGATTACTGCGGGTAAAGGCAGTATTAATAGAGGCTTCAATCCGGATAGCACCGGAATCTTCACCATACATAGCTATATTCTTATCTGTATCACAAGCCGCCATACTCGTCAGTAAATACGCAGCCAATATCAGTTTTGTAATCTTCATCGTTTATCTCCTCCTTCTTTAATTCCGGTCGATAAGTTGCCCGGTTGCCCAATTTCTGGCCATTTTAGCAGCCAGTCGGACTGTTGTGTTTACATTGAGAGTTAAGGTATGTTCCACTCCTTCTTCCAGTTCAATGGCCTCTTTAGCAGTCCAGATATACAGTTTCCCGTCATAGCTGAAATTGACAGAGAAGCCCTCTGCTATTTTTTGAGGAGGCAGGATACATTCGCAAGATTCCGTCCCTTTATAGGGAGCCACAGTTGCCACTACCGCATCCGCCGCAGGAACAACTACCGGAGCCGCTGCTGACAAATCACAAGTGGCATTGACAACAGCCCCATTGATAGCCATATCTCCTAACTTACTCATGGAAGCATCCGTCGTACCATTGACCGTGATTTTTATAATCAACTTACTCATGGCATGATTCAAAGAGATTTTCAGTTTCCCATCTGCCGTCAAATCCTGCTCCGGGTCAACTGTTGCTTTCATCAACAGGAAATCGGAGGATTTCACATTTTCTTCGGTAGACTGGTTGGTTAACGCATTGACCGTCAACGAAGCGTCCGGAGTGGCTTCACTCATAAATGGCGCATACGCTATCATCGTCACAGGTGTTCTTTCTGCATCCCAAAGCATCTGTTGACCGTCAGACGTACTCCATGCACTGCCGGAACCAACCATTTGTTTATGATAGTTATAAGCAGCATTTTCGCTGTTCCGGATCATTAATCCGAAACGTTCCAGATTCATGGCGTCATACCCTGCACGCGACAGAGGTTCATTCACTTCGGTAATGACGCGGATGACATGATCTTCGGGGAAACTGCCCGTTGATAGTAACTCATCCTCGTTGTTTGAGCATCCGGCTAGTGCGATACCCAAAGCTATTATATAAAATATCTTCTTCATGTTACAGTCGTTTTAAAGTTTAATTTGTCAGAACCGCATCATAAGCACCGGCTTGCATCTTGTTCGCATTACGAGTCACTCCGCGTTGGTCTATACCGAAAGCATCTTCACCGATCCATTCCACAAACACTTCTCCCAAATCAGCAATAGGCGAAGCCACCGGATTAAAACTTTTCGCAACTTCTATCACCGCCTGTTTGGTAGCATATCCTTTTACCGAACCAATCAGATTGAGATCCCACACATACACTCCCTTTTCATTCAGCGTGCCATTCACCGGATTGGGATAAGCCGTGTCGGACGCGCTCATCGTTATTCCCGTCACGCGCTGATACACATTATATCCTTTTGAGAAGGCTTCAAAGTTACTGCCATTCAGATTAAAGCTCGGAGCCGAAGGATTTTCAGAGATCAACAGGTTATTAATAAACTTCGTATCACCACCGGCACCTGTCTCACAACGTACCGCTCCATGAGTATCGCTCGCATTTCCAATGATTGTATTATTGGTCAGCAGGATGCTTCCTCCTCCGTTCAAAGCGGCACCCGTCCCCATATTATCTATCAGCGTGGTATTGTTAATACAGATATGTCCTTCCGACATCTGAATTCCATTTCCCCACGAGCCGTTATGAGAGTTGCCTTTCAACAGACAACCATTCATAAACACCACCGCTGTCTTGCTACTACAACGAACAGCTCCTCCACGACCGACAGCCTTATTATCCAGCAAGTTCACCTTATTCAGCCGCACCTGTCCCGACAAGACAAAGACTGCCGGACCACCCTGCTTGGCAGAAGTCGTTACTGCTGACGTACAATCTCTAATCACGCAATCGGTCAACTCGATGGAAGTATCACCGACACCACCGCTCACGTAAATTCCACTACCACATTCGGTTGTACTGGCATCTGCTTCAGACACATATCCATATTGGAAAGTAACTCCCTCAATGGCAATATGCCCTTTCTTCACCAATAACAAACCACAGTCACCGGCATCCGCCTGTTTATTTCCGTTCACATCGCCGCTGATAACAGTCACATACGCATCTATATCACGTGCCGAAACATCGGTCCCTTCGCTAAACTGACTATATCCGCCCTTAATCGCCTTTACATTCTTGCGAACAATTACACCAAGTCCACTTTCTTCGGACATGACATATTTCCCCTGACTCATGTAAATCGTACTCTTGGACAGATCGACAGAACCGCTCAACAACTTACGGAAGCCAGCCACATCCAACGCCTGTTCCCAGGAACTACCATCCATTTCCCCTTCACCGAATTGAGTCACGAAGTAACTCTCCAGTCCTTTCTGCATAATCACTTCTTCGTCCAGATCATCGTCGTAGTCGGTCATCATCGGCGGATCTATCATCTCATAGTCTTCCTGGCATCCCTGTGCCAACAGGAGAATGAAAGCCAGCATACATAGCTTCGATATTATGAATAAACTATTTTTCATTTTCTTTCTTTTTTAACTTGTACATTAGATAAGAATAATCACAAATTCACCGATTTCACCGGGCAATATCCGGATAACCGGGATTCTGTTTCAGGTATTCATTCTGTTCCAGTTGTGTCTGCGACAAGGGGAACAGTTCATAATGATTGTCCGCATCCCGTGGTTTGTCCCACCATGCTTCCTGATACCTGCCGAAACGAATCAAGTCTGTACGACGACGGCTTTCCGCCAGAAATTCCCGTCCCCACTCATCCAACATTTCTTTCTGATCGAGTACCACGTTGCCTTCCGGCTGGTAAGCGATATTCGCTGTAAAGTTTTCGTAGTTGCGCTTACGCACGCTGTTCAGCAATTTGCCAGCCTCACCTGCTTGTCCGAGACGGAGAAGGGCTTCAGCTTGAGAATAAATAATCTCTGCCAAACGAATCTCTGTATAGTCGGACTCAATATAATAACCTCCGGTAAACGGATAGAAAGGATACTTCACACAGTAAAGTCCGGAATTGAAGTCACCATTACCCAATTTAGATTCCTTATAAGCCGGATTAGAGATATAACCTGACTCTGCATTTCCCTCAAATCGTCCGACCTGGTCACGCAAATAAATCACATATTGATTATCCGGGTTCTTGGCATATCCTCCACTGACAGCGGAGTTGGCAATCTTACCTTCGAGAAAAAACATACCTTCGCGGGTATTGTTACCGGTGTTTACATATTGCTTATAACGTATGTCCCCCTGATATTTGGCAAACTTCCGGGTAACCATTCCCAATCCATAGTCGAACAGTTCGCGTGGCTGCTGATTGTCATAGCTCGGTGAAAGCGCGTATTTCGGATTCCGTTCGCCGTTTCCCTCTATTTTCAGGTAATACGCACTACCATAAGGCAAACCACGTCCGTAAACCGTTCTTCTGTCATTTTGCAGATGCCAGCTGGTCAGCCCGTAAGAACCGGGAAAACCGAAGATCACCTCATTGCACATTTCATTGTTCCAGTCGAAAGGTTCATACCAGTTATCGGCAATCGCATAATATCCGAACTCTCCTCCCGTGATACGTTTACACATATCGATACATTCCTGCCATTTCGCCTGACCAATCCATACCTCCGCATTCAAATAGAGACGCACCAATAAGGATGCCGCAGCAGCTTTCGTGAACTGTCCCTGTTGGCTACCATTCCCAGATTGTCCACTCTTGACGGGCAAAGCTGCCAGACAGTAATCTTTCAATTCACTCTCGATGAAATCGAACATTATTTGCGGAGAGACTTGCTTCCGGTTTTCCGGCAGTTCGTTCACAGCCTGGTCTGATGTAGTGGTGAGAATACAGTTGCGATGGGTATTCAACAGACGGAGATAACCCCAGGCACGCATACAGCGCAACTGTGCTTTAAAACTTTCAAATTCACTGTCACTCAAACCAAAATTGGACGGATTCAATTGGTTCAAGTCGTCCAATACCATATTACATTGGCCGATACCTACATAAAAGTTTTCCCATTCGCTCAACCAGTCGCCCTGATTGATATCATCATATTGATGACGGTGATACATTTCCCACAAACCTCCATCGTACCACCAAGTGCCACGAGTGGGAGTAATCAACTGGTCTGCGGGAAGTTCCTCGTTCTCATGGCGTATCCAGATACAGCAATACATGTGCTCAAAGGGACGGAAAACGGCGTTGATAACATCCTGTTTCGTGTTATAATAGTTTTTGGACATCACCTGGTCATACACCGTTTCCGACAGATCCGTACAAGACGGTAAGCCTAACACTGTGCCCGCCATCATACTTAATCCTATGATATATTTTGTTATTTTCATAATGGTTCTTTTTTTAAAAACTAACTTGTAAACCTAAAATAAACTGGAAGGCAGACGGATAATAGTTGTATCCTCCTCCGAAAGTACCCGGCGTCAGTCCGTTCACTTCGTAGGTAGAAGGGTCTACACCGGTGAACTTCGTGAATGTATAAAGATTGTTGGCTGTGCCGAACAAACGTATCTTTTCAATATACTTCTTATTCAGGTTCATGGTATATCCTAAAGTGATGTTGTCTATCTTCAGGTAATCACCCGGTTCGATGAAATAGTCGGTAATCACATTCTTACCCGTCATGATATGCGCATTCTTCGAATAGGCGGTAGTCAACTGGTTGGTACTCATACTCTGCAAGCCGAAATAGAAATCGTGCACATTGAATATATCAAACCCGGCAGCACCACGGAGGGCAACAGTCAAGTCGAAGTTCTTGTAAGTGAAGTTGTGCGTCATAGAACCGGTGAATTTCGGCAAACCGTTTCCGGTCACTGCCTTGTCTTCTTCCGTACCCTGCGCAACAGGAATCACATTTCCTTTCTTGTCATAAATCAGCCAGTCACCCTTTTTATCCACTCCTGCATAGCGGTAGGTGAAGTAGTTGCCGATACGTTCGCCTTCTTCAATCCGCTGCAAATATCCCGGATTGTTAGGATTCGCCATGTTGCAGGTGGAGTAATATTTCTGTCCCTTGTATACATCATTGGAGAAGCTGACAAACTTATTGTTATTGGTAGCTCCCACTAAGGTGAAACTATAAGTGAAATCCTTTGTCCGGACAGCATTTACGGTTATGTCAAGCTCGAAACCGGTATTGCGCAATGTACCTACATTGGCATAGATAGTAGAAAACAAATTGGGCGGAACCGATACGGAATAGCTACCGAGCAAATCGCTTTGTTTACGGTGGAAATAGTTAAATGACCCGGTCACTTTGTGCTTGAAGAGCGAGAAGTCCAAACCGATATTCTGATTGTGCCCTTTCTCCCAACGGAGTTCCGAATTGACATTCTTACTCGGTCCCCATACATGGAAGTTGTTGCCGCCATACTGATACCAGCCATAGGCTCTATAGGTTGCCAAAGACTGGTAATTACCTATTTCCTGATTACCTGTCACCCCATAGTCATAACGCACTTTCAAGTCGTCAATCCATGAGAGTCCTTTCATAAACTTCTCATCCGAGATACGCCAGCCGACAGATATCGCCGGGAAATTACCCCATTTATGATTCTCACCAAAGCGGGAGGAACCTTCGTGGCGTAAAGAGAAAGTGAACAGATAGCGCTCTTTCCAATCGTAATTGACACGTCCGAAGAAGCTGATTAATTTATGGTCATTTTTATAAGAACTCATCATGGTTTTTCCTTCTTTGGCTGCTTCCAGACCGGAGCCCAGATTATTGTACGTCAATCCGTCGGAAGAGAAGTCCCAGTTTTCGGCTCCCATACCCGAACTTACCCCATAATTGTAGCTATAACCTACCATTGCACGGATTTGATGATCCTTGATGCGTGTAGAGAAGTTGGTCACCCATTCGAGATTGTTGTTAGTGTTTTTATCAAAGTCACGGCTCGCTTTTCCGGCAACGCCCGAATTGACATTGGGACCATAAGTAGACGGAATGAACCATCCGTTGAACTTATCCACCTGATACTGTGAAACAGTAACCTGTGATTTCAAGACCATGTTCGGATTATTAGGATTGAACAACGGCAACAAATTAACGGCAGCAGTAGCATTCCATTCCAGCAATTTAATCTCTGTGCCATTCTCTTCCTCATTCAATTGTTCGACAATATTCGAGCTGTCGCCTCCAGACGGAAAACGATAATATCCGTTAGCTGATTCAGGATCATAAACCGGCATTGTCGGATTATTCTTGATGACACTGCCATAGACACTGGCTGACTTGTTCCGGTCGATGACACGGGGAGTCATGTTAGCTGCAAAGGTAAACAGGCCGTCTTTCGTTGTGTGGCTGATGGTAGCACGCGCACCATATTCCCTACGGTCGGAACGCAAGTCAATTCCCTGCGCTTTGCGATAATCGGCTGTTACACGATAATTGGTTCTCGCATTGCCTCCGGAGAAGGTCAACGTGTGCATGTGTGTCACTCCCAAACGGGTAACGGCATCAAACCAGTCCGTACTGGCTCCCATATCGGAAAGTGGATTGGAAACCGTGCGGTAAGCACGATATTCTTCCGCATTCATAATGTCGAGCTCTTTCTTTGCTTTATTGAAGGTGACGGCAGCACTGTAAGTCGTATGCACTTCCCCGTCACGGGTTCCTTTTTTCAGATTCACAAGGATCACACCGTTGCTACCCCGTGTACCGTAGATAGCGGAAGCGGCACCGTCTTTCAACACATCGATCGATTCAATATCGGCGGGATTGATATTCGTCATATCGCCTCCTGGCACTCCGTCTACAACAATCAACGGGCCCAGCCCGGCATTACGCGAAGATATGCCACGAATCTGGATACTTCCCGTACTGTTCGGATCGGCCAAAGCCGTATTGGAAACAGATACACTGGATACTTTCCCCTGCAACAGCATGGAAGCATCGAGACTGGAGATTTGATTCAGGTCTTTCGCACCGACATGGGAAATAGCCGAGGTCATTTCTTTCCGTTTCATCGTACCATAACCCACCACTACCACTTCATTCAACGCTGTGGATTCTTCTTTCAACACGATTTTCAGTAATTGCCGGTCTTTGATAGCCACCTCTTGTGTCTCATAACCGATATAGGATATTTTCAGGCGACCGTTCTGCGGAGCATTCACCTGAAATTTACCGTCGATATTGGTGATGGTGCCTTGTTTCGTCTCTACAACTACCACCGAAGCTCCGATGACAGGTTCCCCCTTTTCGTCGATCACCGTACCGGATATTTTACGTTCCTGCTGCACTTCTAAAGAAGCTCCTCTTGCCTGAATACCGGAAAACAGCATCAGCAATATACCTAACAGACAGGTACACGTTTTGAAATGAATATTTCTCATAAATAGATGATTTTTATATTAGATGATAAAGTTAACGAAGCCCTCTTGCCTGTAATGCCGGAATCAACAAGTCCGGTAAGTCCGTCTGTATCATACATACCATCGGATAGATTTGCAAGAGTTCATTCAGATAATCCTCGTTCAGTGTCCATTCGGATACGCTACTGCCACTTGCCGGAAGCATATTTACCGTAGCAAGCATTCCGTCATTGATTGAACTTCCCAAAGGAGTGCTTTTTCCGTTTGTCAGGTAGCTGTATTGCACAAAGTAATTGCCCGGCAGCCCTATCATCGGTTTATGACTTCCTGTCCATGTGTACACGTGCGCTTTAGGAGTAATGCCCAATACTTCTTCTGCTTTCTGCGCACTGTTACAATAGAAAAATACAGATTCCATCATATCCAGTTTCATCACGATATCCACCACCTGCTGCGAAGTAGCCGTGCGCGGAGAGTAGTCGAGATTGTAATAAATTCTACCTCGGCCTGCTTTCAGAAACTCTTCCAGAGTAGGCATTTTTTCATCAGTCACCCGGCCATTCCGGTCTTTCAGGTTGTACTTCTGTAATTCCGCATAGGTCATTTTTGTGATGTCGCCTGTGCCATCCGTAGTGGCATTAATGGTTTGGTCATGGCATACCACTACCACTCCGTCACTTGTCACATGAGTATCACACTCGATCACTTCCGCGCCCGAATCAATGGCATCTTCTACGGAAGAGACTGAATTTTCGGGAACAGTTCTGTCCGACGTGTGCGCCCGGTGTGTCATGACCCATACTTTTTTGTTGTCCGGCTCTCTGAATTGCTTCATCGCCTCCGTCAGTGCCAACAGATTATAGATACGGATTCTCTTCTGCACCTCATACTGACCTGCCGTAACATGCAGCGTGTAGTCACCACTTTGGGTATAAGCATAAGTGATAGGGGTAGCAGCTTTTCCTTCCTTGACCGTCCCGTCACCAAAATCGACAGTAATATCGGTATTTCCATCAATGTTGTTGAATTTGACCTCCACCACTTCTTTCAGCAGGGCACGGGTACTTACTTGCAGGTAAGGATTCTTTTTTACAGGATCATCGTCAGAGCAAGCGTTGCAGACTATTCCCAATAGAATAGCCCAACAGCATAACCAGCTTATCGGCTGGCGTTTTGTTCTTCTTCCTTTTTCCGGAACAAAAAAATGCAGTAATTCATTTTTCATTTGTATTTCTATAAAGGTTAATAAAAAAAGGAACTCCCGAAGGCGAAACCTATTCGTTCCGTTCGGTTATGACAAAAATAGAGGGAAATGCCCCGATAAAAAATAGCAAAGGGAATATAAGTGGAAATCTACAATTCTCTCAAAGAAATAACCACTTGATTATTAATATCTTACCTCTAAACAAGCTCACATTAAAAGGTAGATTGGGCACAGATTTTATTAACGGATTTTTGCCACCAAATCTTCAAAATCGTCTCGTGAAACACGTGCTTTTGTTTTTACTCTCGAACGGTAATTATAGATTGTATTCACCGAGTAATGCAGAAGTTCCGCAATCTGCGAACTGTCTTTTATTCCCAAACGTATCAAAGCAAAAATACGCAGTTCGGTATTCAGTAGTTCATCCGGTTTCAAAACAATTTGCTCATCCGGCAATAATAAGGCATTGAGAGATTCCACGAAATTAGGAAAGAGATGCAGAAAAGCGGAATCAAAGTTCGCATATAATTCTTGCACTTCAACGGTTACAATGTCATTGCTAAGATGTGTCATTTTGAGCAACTCTGCCACTTGTCCGCGTTGCAGTTTCTTGTTTACCAGCTTTCTGTACGCTTGCAAACGGTCTACATATACAGAGCACAGTTTGAAGAAACGGGCAATATAGGCTTCTTTAATGAGATTGGACTCGGAAAGCTCGAGATTGGTGGAACGAAGATGACGGTTCACTTCTTCGAGTTCTTCATTTAACGAGAAGAGCCGTTCGTTTACTTCCTGCAATCCTTTTTTCGCGATGGAAAGGGCTTTCATCTGCCGGTAGATATAGATTAATGCGATCACCAACAGTAATGCCAACAAGGCTACGCACGCAATATAGATCAGTAATTCCCGGTTCTGTTGCTTGATAATATCCTGATAATTCCCGTTTATCATAGAAAGCGGGGTGATATTCATCCAGCTCCGCAACCGCGTTTTATAGAATTGTGATATTTCCCATGAGAAATTGATATAGTCATAGGCACGTTTCAAATCTCCTTTTCTATTCAGTTCTTGTGCCAGTACCATCAAAGAAGATTGCTCCTTAATGGCGGAACGCACATCTGAAATGGCTGAAAGCACCAGATAATACAAATGCTCGTCTTTCTTGCCCATGCTCTCAAAAAGGCGGAAACGCTGATAGGCTACCAGTGCATATTGAGGTGTGCCGAAAGAAGCCTCCGCAAGCCGGCGGTCACTGAATTCAAGAGCCTCATCGTATTTTCCGGCTTCTCTTAATTGCGTCTCACGCAACCACAGGTATGTAGCCGAGGACGGATCTAAAGTGACCTGCATCGAATCACGGTATGCATGGCTCAATTTTGCATAACGGGAAGCAAACATCTTATATCGGGGTTGTGCCGCTCCTGCTTCGAAATATACATGCTCGTAACAAGTATAGTAATATCCCAAAAGAGACGATGGAAGTGTCTGACGATCAATCGAGTTAAGTATATCCGCTGCTTCCATATACATTCCGATGGAGGATAACAGATAGGATAGCTCCAATTGAATTTTAAGTTCCCGCTCTTTGTCATTCAACTGGCGGGCCAGCAGCATATTTTCATTCAGATAGTGGAGTGCGGAATCGGAACTGTATGCTTTATATTCAAGATAAATATCGTTATTCAGATGATAGCGTTCGACAGAAACGGGAGGTGTCTTTCGTGCTTCTTTTTTCAGTTCATGGAGTTTATTCTCTTTGATCTGTACATAAGTATCGGCTTCCTTAATCGTTTTATCAAGCACATTCAACAATGAATCCAGGCTTTCACCAGCAAAAGCCGAATAACAGGAAAAGAAGAGCAAAAAGCAGAGTAGACAGTTCTTTTTCATTGGGCGGATAGACTTTAGTGAGTATGAGATGATAGAGATTAACCGGACAAATGTAGAGAAAATCTTCGTAACCTAACTATAAATGGCTCATAAATTAAAGGAACAAACAGACTATTATAAAGAAAAAACAGAAGCCAGACAGAGTATATGTTACATTATTATTAATAAAAATGAGTCTTACTCTATCAGACAAATCCATTCCCAGATACAGACCTGATGAAAATAAATACCATATTACCAATCCAAGCTCTTACCAATAAAAGTATTATCTTTGTTGCATGAAAAAATTAGTCATTGTAGGATGTGGACGACTTGCAGGAATCGTTGCGGATGCAGTTGTCAAAGGCTTATTACCAGATTATGACTTGGTAGGTGTCTATTCGCGTACGGCTTCAAAAGCAGCGCACATCGTTCATAAAATGCAGCAACATGGCAAGCCTTGCATTGCTTGCGCCACATTGGAAGAGTTATTAGCATTAAAACCAGATTATCTGGTGGAATCGGCCTCTCCTGCCGCTATGCGGGAATTGGCTTTGCCAGCATTGAGAAACGGAACCTCTGTCATTACCTTGTCTATCGGTGCTTTAGCAGACGAGACATTCTATCGGGAAGTGACAGAAACAGCCAAGGCAAATGGTACACGAATCTATATCGCATCCGGAGCTACCGGTGGATTCGATGTTTTAAGAACTGCCTCTCTGATGGGAAATACGACGGCCCGCTTCTTCAATGAAAAAGGTCCTAACGGACTCAAAGGAACTCCCGTTTATGATGATTCCTTGCAAACGGAGCAACGTACTGTTTTCTCCGGAAGTGCTGCGGAAGCTATTCGCCTCTTTCCAACCAAAGTGAATGTTACAGTTGCCGCCTCACGAGCTTCTGTCGGTCCGGAGAACATGCAGGTATCCATACAATCTACCCCCGGATTTGTGGGAGATACGCAAAGGGTAGAAATCAAAAATGACCAGGTGCATGCCGTAGTAGACATTTATAGTGCTACATCGGATATTGCAGGGTGGTCAGTAGTGAGCACCCTGATTAATATCACATCACCCATTGTATTCTGACAGATTGGCCAATACTTTTGCGCTCAGGCGGTCAAACGCCTGACGCGTGCGGCCAGTAGACACCTGCATACAACGTACATGCGGATGATTGAGCAGTTGCTCACTCCCCAACGCGCCTATCGTGTCACAAAAACAAAGGTTGTCACCTTCCAGCCATTCAGCGAAAGCTGCCTCATCCCATGCCGGCGACAAACCGGTATTGAATAAGATTTTCCGATTACCCATCTGCCTGAATTCCTCTTCATGCAGCAGAACCGTATTTTTATTAAGGCAACAGCAAATGACTTCACTCTCTGCAAGGAGTTTCTCCAACGGCAAAAAGCAATATCCTTTGGCAGTAGCCGCTTCTTTCTCACTGCGGGCATAATATGAAATATCAGCACCAAAGAACTTCAAAGCGTCCGCTATCATGCCGCCCGACTTACCCAATCCGACTATTCCGACTTTTAAGCCGGTGATCTCACGAGGTAACTCCTCCCACGATTCCTGCCCGAAGCCATGCAAACAGCGCACCAACTCACTGACGACATATTCTACCACTCCCTCATCACCATAATCCCGGATACCTGTTACCGTGATACCCCGTTCATTGGCATAGCGAATATCGACATTCGCACTTTCGGGAGAATAGAGCGAGCAACACATTCCAATGTATTTCACATTCAGACAACATTCAAGTACATACCGGTTGATACGGGAGGTATAACTCAAAAGCACCGCATCGGCATCTCCGATACGGGCAATGATTTCATCATCACTCGCGGGTACATCAGGATACATCACCACCTGACCGGCAAATGAATACAACGCTTTTTCGGCCGACGGAACCAGACTGACCGGCTCTATAGCTACAAGTTTCTGAAACATCGTTTTTTTATTTTAGAAGTATTATAAAAACAAACATACACGGTTACCGGATTAGCAACCCAACATGGGCGCTAAGATACAAATTTCTAGCCATAATATCATTTAATGATGGACGATAACAGTATGTTTTAGACACACGAACGCAAGTTAAACATATCCAATCAGAGTTCACTACTCGCCATCCGGTTCCTTTCGTGGCAGTGCTATAAAATGCATCTGATTACCCCGTCCCTCCCGCTTGATAATGCCTTCGGCCGCAAAAGATTTAAGATCGTCCAATGCAGTATTCTTCAAACGCCCGGTAAGTTCTGTATAAGTGGTTCTTGTGATGAAGCCATGCTCTCCGATATATTGCAGGACGAGTTTCTTCAGGTTCTCCCTGTCCCACTTACGCGAAGTATTGAAATCGACACACTTTCTGCGCTCCAAATCTCCGCGAATACCTACACGCATACTCTTGGAAGCACGGAAATTCACCCCGTTGAAAGCTACGGATTCAGAACGAATATCATTCTTATTTGCTACCAATCGGGAAGCTTTCACTTTGGCTGAAAAGAAACCGAACTCTCCCAATTCAACGCGGTATCCTTCACCCAGATATTGCAATACATCCTCTTTCAGTTCTATAAGGATACCTTCTATCACTCCTTCCTTAAATCCGGTTCTCTTAGCAACGCCACGGATCAATCGTTCTGCCGGAATCGTTCCACTGTAGACAATGTCGGCATACATTGTTTCCGTTTCTCCTTCCTTAGTAGTCAAGGCAGGCTTCTTCTTTAAATTGTAAAAGGCCATAATCTTATTATTATATTTAAGACTTTTCAGTGCAGAGAATAAAGATTTTCAGTGCAGAGATTTATCATAGTTTATGCACTCGGGTAGTTGTCCAGTTGTAACGGGACAATAGTCACCTTATAGAAAAACAAATATCACCTTATAAAGTGATATTTATCACTGCATAAGATGACCACTTGTCTTTGCAAGGGTAAAAAACAGTAAAGATACAAAATTAATTAGCGGAAAGCAAGAGACGGTACAATAAAGCTCAATATATGATTGTAATATGATTGCAAAATAAAATTCATCTGCCAACTACCGGACATCGGTTTCTCTTTATTTATTCACATAGATTTGTTTATTTCTAAATTATTTCAGTACATTTGCCTGACCTACTTCTATTACAGAAAGGATGAAAATAGACGAAATACAGTGCATAAAAGAACTACGCAACGGCTCTTACCAGGCTTTTACCCAGATTTATGAAGCCTACGCCGACCGACTTTACAGCTTTGTTCTTAAACAACTAAAAAATCGTTCCCTGGCACAAGATATTGTTCAGGATACCTTTTTACGCCTATGGGACAACCGTAGCCAACTGAATAGCTTTGGCAACCTGCAAGCCTTTATTTTCACTATTGCCAAACATCAGGTAATCGATTATTTCCGCAAACAAGTCAACGAACTACAATTCGAAGACTTTATGGAGTATTGCGAGAACCAAGAGAGCGATGTATCTCCAGAAGACCTATTATTGTATGATGAATTCCTGCAACAACTGAAGAAATCAAAGAATATTCTGTCACAACGGGAACGAGAGATTTATGAACTAAGCAGAGAAAAACATATTCCAGTCAAACAGATTGCCGAGCAACTGGAGCTTTCCGAGCAAACAGTAAAGAACTATCTGACTTCCGCTCTGAAGATCCTTCGCAGCGAAATAATGAAATATAATATTCTCTTTATTTTCTTCTTATAATATCGTCACTGCAACACATCACAAGGGGAAGGCAATAATATCTTCTCCCACAAAAAAGATCTCTATCTGATTTTTATGTTATAAAACACAAAGAAATCATAGTACTCTCTTATTCCATTCACGTATAACCAATAGAAACACCTATAATATGGCTACACATTTTAAAGATTTATACCGCCGATATATGGAGAAGGGACTACCTTCTTCTGACTTGAGAGAGTTCAAAAAAGAACTTGACCACATACCGGATGAAGAACTTTGGAATACCATGATAAACATGGAAAAAGATTCTGCACCGGAAATCGGGATGCCCCCCATGATGAAAAAGCAGATACGTAAGGAACTTCATCAAATCATCTGGAGAAGACGCTGGTATCAATTTGCGAAATATGCCGCTGTCATCGCTCTACTCGTCACCTCTTCCTTCGGCATATATTCCTTATTCGATACTCCAAGTTCGCAACAAATGATAACTGCCAATGTAAAACCCGGCAGCAAATCAGAGATCATATTGCCGGACGGAACAAAAGTGCAACTGAATGGTGCCACTACCATCAGATATGACGTCAATGATACAGAACAACGACTCGTACATCTATCAGGAGAAGCTTTCTTCGATGTAGCCAAAAGCCCGGACTGTCCTTTCAGAGTCATGGTAAATGACTTCCAGATCGAAGTATTGGGAACTTCTTTCAATGTGAATACATATAAGAAAGATGTTATCGAAACCTCTCTGCTTACCGGAAAAATTAAAATATCCGGCGGCTCTCTCCCGCACGAATATACGCTTACTCCCGGTGAAAAAGCAACCTACTCCAGTGTAGACAAAGCCCTCAAAATTACAAAAGCTGATGTGCATGTAGAAACAGGCTGGTGTAATGATTATCTAATTTTCGACTCCGAGCCTTTAATTGATGTTATAGAGCAAATAGAACGGTGGTATGGAGTAGAAATAGAACTAAAATATCCACAGATTGCACAAGATTTACTGTCCGGTTCTTTCCGCCATGAAAATATACAGAATGTTATCCATTCATTGAGCCTTCAGTATAAATTCAAATATGAGATACATAAAGATAAAATCATTATTTATTAACCTCAAAAGAAAGGAGCCTATGAAAGATATAATATAAGCTATTTAAAGAAAAACAACCAAAGAATCGCCCAATCCTTTGGTTGTATGAAAGTCGATAAAATTAATCCATTAAAACATGAAAAAATAGTATCAACTATGAATTACACAAAGTTAATTTTTTCCTTTAAAAAGAGGAGACATAATCTCCTTATTTTTAGAAACTTTACCATTTTGCTCACTGGAATGATTTTACTATCCACAACAGGAGCATTGGCACAAAAAGGAAATGTGTCGGTAAACATCAATAATGGTACGGTGAAAACATTCATAAAGGAGATCGAGAAACAAACCCGGTATACATTCGTTTATCGGAACAATGTCCTCAACGACCAATCGAAAGTGACCGTCAACTGTAAAAATAAGCCTCTTGATCAAGTACTGTCACAAGTATTCACTCCATTAAATGTTTCTTATTCGCTTAATAACAATACCATAGTATTAGTGAAGCAAGAAGTGCAACAACAGAAAAAAAACGAAAAGAAAACCATCAAAGGTACTGTGACAGATGGAAAAGGCGAACCGATTATCGGAGCCAATGTAATACAGGAAGGTGGCATCGGAACAATTACAGATGTTGAAGGAAATTTCACCGTCACAGCAGACCTATCCAAGCCGTTGGAAATATCCTACATCGGATACAAAAAGAAATCTATCCGCATCGGTGCTTCACCAACAATCAACATAGCGCTGGAAGAAGATGCACACGTCATGGATGAAGTTATCGTCATCGGATATGGCTCCAAAACCAAGCGGGATGTTACCTCTTCCATTGGAACTTATAAACCGGGAGAAGTCAATGTCCGCCAGGTATTAGGTGTTGACGAACTGTTGCAGGGACGCGTATCCGGAGTGAATATAACGTCAGCATCCGGTGTACCGGGAAGTAAAAATCGGGTCAGTATCCGTGGAATCGGTTCAATTACCGCAGGTAACGAACCACTATATGTAATTGACGGAGTACCTATCAACAATACGTCAGGAGATACTGGTGCTTGGGGAGCACAATCAATGAACGGTCTGAATGATTTCAATCCCTCCGACGTAGAATCTATACAGATTTTGAAGGATGCAGCTTCCGCTGCTATTTATGGCTCACGTGCAACAAATGGTGTTATCCTGATAACAACTAAAAAAGGAAGCAAGGGACAGGCCAAAGTAAACATTGACACGAATGTTAGTTTCTCCAACCTGACCAGAACAGACAAACTGGATATGACCGACACTGATCTGTTTCTGGAAGTTCTGAACGAAGCTATCGACAACTATAATCTGCAAACCAACAGTACGCAGGCACGTATCGATAACCCTGCACCGGGAAAAGCACAGACAAACTGGCTCGACCTGGTACTTCGTACGGCTGTTACCTACACGACTACCGCGTCTGTGTCAGGCGGAACAGATAAAACGAATTATTACTTGTCCGCCAATTACAAACACAACGAAGGTGTAATTATCAACAATCAGCTCAAACGTTACAATTTGAAGGTTAATCTGGACACGGAAATCAAAAAGTGGCTCAAGGTAGGAACCGCCCTGAATTTAAGTTACTCGCGTAATAACCGCGTTCCCACCGGCTATAATATAGGAACCAGTGTCATTACCCGCGCCATCGAACAACGTCCATGGGATTCCCCTTATCGTCCCGACGGAGAATATGCTGTCGGAGGACAGGAGTTGGCCAACCATAACCCGATACAGGCTCTTAACGAAGAAGATGTATATATCGATAATTACCGTGCCCTCGGTTCACTCTATATGCTGTTTAACATAACGAAAGACTTGAACTTCAAAACCACACTCGGAGAGGATTTCAACTATACGGAAGAACACATTTATTACACAGCCGATCACCCCTATGGCAATAAAGTAGGAAAGCTTATTGACGGACGAAAATCTTATGCGAGTACTTTATGGGAAAACGTGCTCACTTATAAACATTCCTTTGAAGAAGATTTCTCTCTGGACGTCATGCTGGGGCATTCTATACAAAAGGATGTAACTTCCTCGGCCGCACAAACGGGTATCGGATTTCCCTCTCCTTCTTTTGACGTCAACTCTGTTGCTGCCGAATACTCGGATATAAGTACAGGACTTTCTTCATTCCTGCTCCAATCATTCTTCGGCCGTTTAAGTCTGAACTACAAGAACCGCTATTTACTAACGGGAACCATGCGTGCTGACGGTTCTTCCAAATTCATATCCAGCAATCGCTACGGATATTTCCCGTCTGTCAGCGCCGGTTGGAATTTGGGAGAAGAATCTTGGTGGAAATATCCACAAACCGATGTAAAGTTCCGCGCAAGCTGGGGTTGCACCGGTAATCAGGGAGGTATCGGCTCTTATGCTTATCAAGCATTAGCCGGTGGAGGGTACAACTATAACGGTGAGAACGGTTTAGGACTGACTACTGCAGGCAACCGCGATCTTAAATGGGAAAAAGCCCAACAAGCTGACGTCGGAGTAGACCTTTCTTTTTTCAGAGGTGCGATCACATTCACAGCAGATGCATTTATCAAAGATACCAAGGACTTGCTTTACCAAAAGCCAACTCCTGCTACATCGGGTTATACCAGCCAGGTATGTAATATCGGATCAATGCGTAATAAAGGACTCGAATTTACCTTAGGAGCCAACCTTAGCAAAGGTTCATTCTCATGGCATTCAGATTTCAATATCTCCTTTATCAGAAATAAACTGACTGCGCTTCTCGACAATAATGAGATATTGACAACCAGCTCGATGCACGCCCTTAAAGTCGGCGAACCGATAGGGTCCTTCTATATGATTAAGTGGAAAGGTATTTACCAGTCGGATGATGAAATTCCTGCCAAGATTTACGATCAGGGCGTAAGAGCAGGAGACTGTATTTACGAAGATGTGGATGGTAACGATGTCATAGACGAAAACGACAAACAGTTTGTCGGCTCGGCTAATCCAAAGTTCACCGGTGGTTTCAATAACACATTCAAGTACAAAGGCGTTGACTTGAGCCTGTTCTTTACATTTTCGTCAGGCAACAAGCTCTATGAACTGTGGACCGGAGGTTTACGAATGGGTAACGGTACATGGCCGATACTGAAATCATCTGCAGAATCCCGTTGGACGGGACCAGGCAGTACTAACGAAAATCCGCGTGCCATTTATGGTTATACGTGGAACTCAACCAAGTTTGTCAATACCCGAATGTTACACGATGCATCTTATATCCGTTGCCGTACAGCTTCTATTGGATATACCCTCCCAAAAAGTTGGATTAACCGGATACATATCGATAATCTACGCATATATTTCCAGGCAGATAACCTCTTCATATTAACGAAGTGGCCGTATCTGGATCCGGAAGTAAATGTAAGCCTCTCTGCAACCAATATGGGATATGATTATCTCTACCCATCCCAACCGCGTACGTTTACAATAGGTGTCAATCTTAAATTCTAACAGATATGAAGAATTTTATTATATCGTTATTAACAGTATTATTGGTGTTTGCCACTAGTTGCAACGAAATGGACCAATATCCGCATAATGCCGTATCCAGTGATAACCTCACCGAGGAGGATGCTCAATTACTGCTTACCGGACTCTACTTTTATATACAAAACAAACCAACAGTCAATGGTTATCTTACACAAGACATTGTCGGCGGAGATCTTGTCCGCGGCGGAGCGACAGGACTGAAAGATCCGGTATTATTGGTAAAAGACCTGGTTACCCCTGAAAGCGGTTTCGTCAGCGGACCGTGGGATGGATTTTATACTGCTCTCTACCAAGTAAATTCACTGATTGTCGCAGTTGACAAATTAGCAGCCAGCCAGTCACGAAACGAGATACTGGGAGTAGCCAGTTTCTTCCGTGGTCTGATTTATTATCACCTGGTTACCCGCTATGGAGAAGTTCCCATTCTCGAAGCTCCTTTCTCGGGAGACATCGCAGCATCTACCGAAACAGAAGGATGGAGTTTTGTAGAAAAGAATTTTCAGGTAGCAATAGATTATGCTCCTACTTTTTCCGACAAGTATTACGTCTCAAAACAAGCGGCAAAGGCTTTAATGGCAAGAACCAAACTTGCACAAGGCAAAATGACTGAAGCTGCCAAACTTGCTGAAGAAGTGATAGGTGATGCCAATTTCTCACTTGCCGACTTCGACCAGATCTTCCGTGGAAAAGCAAACCGAGAAGAAATATTCTCATTTGTCAATCTGCTCAATGAATCAAGCGTAAACTTGAGTGCTTCCCTCTATTCACGTGCTTCTGCCAATGGAGGTAGCTATACATATGCGCCGACGACAAAAGTGATGAATATGTTCGAACCGGATGATAAACGAACCGCCATATCAATTGATATGCAGGAAACAAATGAAGTCATTAATAAATATCCCGGTGGAGAGGTGACTACCGATCCGATCATTATTACCCGTTTGGGGGAAATGTACCTGATCAGTGCTGAAGCACAAGGACTTTCCAAAGGGCTTACCCGTTTGAATGAGCTTCGGAACTTTCGTGGTCTTCCTTCTGTACACCCTGCCACTGAAGAAGACTTCATAGATGCAATTCTCAATGAGAGACATACGGAACTACTGGCAGAAGGTTTCCGTTGGTTCGACCTTGTCCGCCTCAACCGCCTGGAAAGTGATCTCGGCTTTGAGCGCAAGTATAACAAATTACCTATTCCTGCCAAAGAAAGGTCTCTCAATAAACTTTTAAATCAAAATTCATATTGGGCTAACTAAAACAATGAAAATGATGAACTTATTAAAATACATGCAGATTCTGTCATTTGTATTACCAGTGGCTTTCTTAAGTTGCTCAAACGATACAATTGAAGACGTACATTATACCCCGCAAACAAAAATCGGTCAAAAACTATTAGCGGGTAGTGAAACAGTGGCACGTGTATATACCGATACCAGCTTTGTTGTTGCATTGGGAGTTACGGAAACAGATGTCCATTTTCAAAAGGCAGACAGCCGCTCTACTCATATATTTATAATCGACATTGATTTGAATGAACCAGGGGTTTCATTAGAAGTAGGTATGCCGTATGATGCGGATGTACGCAACAACTTCCAGCGGCAGACACTAACAGAAATGGCAGATTACGCCGACCGTCCGTGGCACCGGGTAGCTGCCATGATTAATGCTGATTTTTGGGATGTCAGTACAATGGATATCAGGGGGCCCATTCATCGCAATGGAGTGATCTTAAAAAACTCATTCATCTTTAAAGAAACACTTCCCCAACAAGCTTTGAGTTTTATCGCGCTGACGAAAGACAACAAAATGGTAATTGCCGACTCTGTGGAGTATCGTGGTATGCAGTACAACCTCAAAGAAGTGACCGGGAGCGGAGTTATCGTGCTACGGGATGGAGAAATATCCGGCGCGACTTATCCAGGTATCGATCCGCGTACTTGTCTTGGATATTCAGATGATGGTCATGTCTACTTCATGGTGGCTGACGGACGTGTAGAGTTCTACTCATACGGACTTACTTATCCGGAAATGGGTTCAATAATGAAAGCATTAGGATGCTCATGGGCTGTGAACCTGGATGGTGGCGGTTCTACCCAAATGCTTATACGACATCCGATAGCGGATATATTCCAAATACGGAACCGGCCTTCTGATGGACAGGAGCGACCTGTCGTAAATACGTGGATGGTAACAGTCAATGAACCTTAAAAAGCAGAAAGTATGAAGAACTCAATATTTATTTTATCTATCCTATTTTGTTGCAACTTGTTCTGTGGATGTTCGGAATCGGACGAATCCGATTCCCGACAATTTCCTCCGAAACTCATTTCCATTATTCCGAAAGCTGGATCGACAGGAGGTACCGCAATTATTTCAGGAGTTCATTTTTCTGAAACAGCAATTGATAATGAGGTATTTATTAACGGAGTACAAGCGGAAATTATCGATGCAACCCAGAATCGTTTAGTGATTGCTCTTCCCAATAATCCGGAAGGTACTTATTCAATCAAAGTTAGTGTGAAAGGGGAAGTTGTAGAAGGACTCAAATTTACTTATGCAACACCTCAAGCTCCACCTGAACTTGCTGTATTACAGGTTATGCCCTCCTCTGCCTATGCAGGAGATTTAGTGACACTGATCGGTCAGTGTTTCAGCACAGTGGTATCAGAAAATCAGGTGACAATCAACGGAGTGACTGCTGAAGTTAAAGAGGCGACTTCCAGCCAACTCAAAATTATCATTCCCGACACCGAGGAAGGCAGTTACCCTATCCGTGTGAGAATTGGTACTAAAGAAACTGAAAGCCCCCTGTTTACTTACCTTCACACAGTGACATTAACGACCTCTTCTCTAACCCCCGCACGTGGAAAAGCCGGAGAGGAAGTGGTGATTTCAGGAGAAGGATTTGGAACAACGATCGAAGAGAACATGGTTTCTATAAACGGAAAGCAGGCAACCGTAAAAGTTGTAACCGCAACAACGCTAACCATTATTGCTCCGGAGAATCCTTCCGGTACCTATCCAGTCAAAGTTACTGTCGCAGATAAAACGGTAGAGAATCTAAGTTTCACCTACGAAGATTTATCTTACACAGTTGCAACAGTAGCAGGTAACTCCGCAACTACCTCTACTGACGGTAAGGGAACGGCTGCCTCTTTCAAATTCCCGCAGGGACTAGCTCTCGCACCCAATGGTGACATATGGATTGCCGAAAGAGGAAATAACGTCATCAGAAAAATGGATCAGGAATATAATGTTTCAACTGTTGCCAAAAGTGGCACCGTTACATTTAATGCTCCCTGGCAAGGTGGTTTCGATCTCTCGGGCATATATTATGTAGCCAATAAAGCTTTGAATAATATTATTAAGATTACACAGGAAGGCACTTGCTCTGTGTTCTCCACCGAAACAACCTTTAAAAGTCCGATGAGCATCACTTTTGATAGTAACGGTAATATGTATATTGCGGACCGCGATAATAAGGCAGTAAAGAAAATAACGTCTGGCGGTACTGTAACTAACTACGATATGTCTTCACTCAAAGCCGGTCCCAATTGTATGGCGGTAGATAAGAAGGGAAGAATCTTTGTAGGTACCGGCGGTACTTATCAGCTGCATATGTTCGATACGGACGGTACACTAAAAACTGTATTCGGAACTGGCGTAGTACCCACTGCTGCGACTTATTCTGATGGTGAACAGAACGACCTGTCAAAAGCAACCATGGGGGCAACATTCGGCATTGCATTCGGCCCGGATGAGGTACTTTATATCACCGATTATACAATGCATACCATACGTACGCTAACACCGGATGCAGAAGGCGACTATACGAAAGGAACATTAAAAACAATAGCCGGTATTCCGGGAACGAAAGGTAAAATTGATGGTTCTGCCCTGACAGCTACATTCAATTGCCCTGCAAGCGTACTGGTTTCGGATAAAGTATATATCGCTGATGAGCAAAACCATTTGATTCGTACCATAACAGTAAATAAATAAAAGACTATGAGAAAGATATACATACTACTGCTCGCCTGCCCACTCTTATCATTGTTTGTAGCCTGCAATGATAATGACTACAAAGCGTCAGTGACAGAGCTTAGGCTGGTCCTCGTGAAACCCACCAATGTTTATTCCGGTGAAATAGCTACAATACTGGGACGTAATTTCAGCACGGTGCCGGAAGAAAATGCTGTTTTCATCAACGACCAGCAGGCAACCGTTATAGAAGCCTTCAAGGACGAACTGAAAATAATATTACCTGAAATGGCTCCGGGAAAATATTCCATCCGCGTCAAATCCCCCTCGGGTGAATTGACAGGCCTCGAGCTCAATTATCTAAAAACACCGGATCAGGAATATATCGTTCAAACAATCGTTGGACAGAAGGGAGTATTCGAAATGACAGACGGAGTCGGTACGGAAGCCACAACCAAGCTTCCCACTGGTATCGCTTTTGCTCCGGATGGCAGTTTATGGTTTACAGAACGAGGATACAACTATATACGACGTATCTCTCCGGACTTCCTGGTCACTTCACTCCTCGATGTGGCAGTAGACGGTAGCAGTGCTATCTGGCAAGGTGGATTCGATTCGAAAGGAAACTATTATTTCATCGACAAAGGAAAAGGAATGTTACGGAAAATAGAAACCGGCAGTATGTCTGTTTCAACCATAGCATCCGAAATGAAGAGTCCAATGAATGTTACATTCGATGATGAAGATAACATATATGTATCGGCACGCGACAATAAGGCGATTTATAAATTCACACCTTCAGGTACAAAAACAACTTTCGCCACTCTTAACGTATCTCCCAACTATATTGTGTTCGACAAAAACAAGAATATGATTGTTGGTACTTCTAATGGGTATGTGTTGATTCAAATCAGTCCAGATGGCACGCAAAAAACAATTGCAGGAGACGGAGTAAAAGGACAAGAGTATTATGACGGAGAACCCGGTAATCCGCTTAGTGCAAAAGTGGGTGCTACTTTCGGGGTAGCCGCCGGTTCAGATGGATGCCTGTATCTTTCGGATAACACGTACAACTGCATCCGCAAACTAACTCCTGACGCAAATGGAGACTACTCGAAAGGAACGCTGGAAACCATCGCTGGTTCTGGGAAAGCAGGTTTCTCCGACGGAAAAGGACTGAAGGCTACCTTCAACCAACCGTATGAAATCATAATTACGGAGGACTGTAAAACAATGTATGTGGCAGGCGCCGTCAATTACCTGATTCGCCGCATTACTGTCAAATAATAGCGAGTACCCGGGGCGATGCCCCGGGTGACTTTTATCATCATTAATGAATTCTATTAAGTTATGACGAAAAAACTTTTTTTCTTACTACCTATTCTGCTAACCGCATTTTCCATCAGCGCACAAACAAGAACTGATAAACTTTTGAAAAATCTACATGATAATGAATCGAAGTATATCTTTGTTATCGCTCATAGAGGAGACTGGCGCAATGCGCCGGAAAACTCCCTGCAAAGTATCGAAAAAGCAATTGCAATGAAAGTTGATATGATAGAACTTGACATACAACCGACTAAAGATGGCAACTTTATTTGTATGCACGACGAAACTCTCGACCGTACTTCTACGGGAAAGGGACCGATAAAAGATTATACGACCGAGGAACTGAAAAAGTTCGTCCTACGCAGCGGCAACGGAATCAAAACCCGCCAACCAATCCCCACACTGAAAGAAGCATTAAATGTCTGTAAAGGCCGTATTCTTGTCAATATAGACAAAGGAGGTACTTACATAAAAGAAATTATGCCTATCATCCAGGAATGTGGAATGGAGAAACAGGTCATCATCAAAGGATACTATCCTGTAGAGAAAGTGAAAAAAGAGTATGGCTCCAATGAAAGCATGCTTTATATGCCTATCGTTAATTTATGGGATAAAGAAGCAGTTGCCACTATACAAACTTTTATCAAAAACTTTACCCCAATTGCTTACGAACTATGCTTCAAAGATGATGCAAATCCGAATCTAAAAATAATAGATGAAATCGCTAAATCAGGTAGTCGGGTATGGATGAATACTTTATGGGATAGTCTATGTGGCGGACATGATGATGAGAATGCTCTATTGGAAAGTAAAGATAAACATTGGGGTTGGATGTTAAAGCATAAAGCAACAATGATACAAACAGACCGTCCACAAGAACTTATTCATTATTTGGAGGAAAAAGGATTGAGAGATTTGGAATGATCTTCTCTATAAGTCATTCGAAACATCTTATTAAAGAAGTAGTGGGCTTCTTGTTTTCAGGAACAACTTAACACATTTGCAAAAGAAAAAAGGTCAATTCACCCCCATGAATTGACCTTTATTTCTTCTTATTTCTTTCCGTTATTCGTCTCTAAACTTAATTTTCAGAATCTTGCTGATAGCAGGTTTATACTTCTTTAGCATCCGGTCGAATCCCAAATCGTTCGGATGAGTTCCGTCGATGGTTCCCTCGTGATCTGTTCCCAAGAAACGGTCTTCTTTAATGAAATACAGGTTCTTTACGCCTTTTTTACGCAGTACTTCTACTTGCTCGGCGATAGCCTCATTCTGTTGCTTTACATTCTCACGGGCTTTCTGATTAAAGTTTCCCGTTTCGCGTATCAATGTCTGTATGATAATAATAGGTGTATCCGGATGTTTCTCCCGCAAGGTCATTACAAAGCCTACAGCCCGTTCGGTAATCTCTTTTGGAGAAGGATTGGGAATACAATCCAAGATAAAAGCGTCTGCATCAATATTCGCTAACATCCCGGCAACTTCTTTCTCCATTTTTCCATTACCACTCAATCCCAAATTAATGAAATTATATCCACTGCTACGGGATAAGCGGGCCGGATAGGCCATACCCGGACGGCTGGCAGAAGCTCCCTGCAAAATGCTGGATCCGTAGACTACTATTTTCTTTTTGAACGGATTTTCTCCTTTATATATGTGAGCATCAGAAGAGACGCCTATCTCCAGACTCTTCAACTCATCGTATAAGGGCAGATACAACAAACATTCTTTCTCTTCGGTTCCCATATTATCGACAATCACTCTTTCCGTAGTCACGCCACCCGGCATCCCTACTCCGGCAAATTGCCATTTCCCATCCCGTTTGATATACAAATCCAAGCCTTTTTGGGCTATTCTGGTCAAGTTTGGCAGTTGGTAATTGTCAGGAACAGTCCATTTAGCTTTTATCACCGGACTGTTCGTTGTGAAGGAAATAGCCAAACCTGCAGAGTTGGTGAATAGCTTCTTTACTGCGGGAGGCATCGTACAATACTTTGCTGTATCTACCCGATGGAAATATTCACCTTCGGTAGTCGCTTTTCCTACCAATAAAAGCTCTTGGGCGGGCACATAGGTAAAATTGTTCTTCTGCTGCCCGAATGTTGTAAGGGGAAACATTATCAGACCCAGGCAAATCCAGAAATTTCGTGTTAAGTTTCTCATGGTCAGTTTAATATTAACAGTTTATTAATTGTCAGTATATCGCAGCAGTATCAAAAAGCTACTTATAAATCAGCGTTGATAAATACTCTTCTGCAAACATTTCATTGGCAACCTCCAGTAGTTGCTCTGCCGTTAACTCTTCAATACGCTTAAAAACAAGCTCGGATGATTCATATTTATGATAATGAAGGTATGTTTTCGCCATTCCCAATGCATTATTCTCAAAGTTATCAGATGCCACTCCGATTTGTCCGATCAACTGCTTTTTCGCTGCTGCCAATTGGGAGGAAGTCATTTTCACATCACGCATCCGCTTCAGTTCCTTATAGGTCAGTTTCAAACAGGTATCCATGTCATCCACATCCGTCCCGAAATAAATACAGAAAGCCCCTGTATCCGTGTAAGAGGTCAGATTGGATTCGACATTATAAACCAGTCCTCTACGCTCACGAAGGGATACATTGAGTTTGCTATTCATTCCGGGACCTCCGAGGACATTGTTCAATAAATAGAGAGCCGTGCGTTTGTCGTCATACGCATTATAGCCACGGCTACCCATCATTACATGTGCCTGGTGTGTGTCTCTAGAAACCGTCAAATGTTCCGGCATATAAAGAGGCGGAGGTGTGCGACGATTCTCTACTCTTACATCAGGAATATCCGAAAGGTATTTTTCTACCAAGCGGATGATTTTCTTGAAATCATATTGTCCCTGAACAAAAAACACCATATTCCCCGGTTGGTAAAACCGGCGGGTAAACGATAGAACATCCTCTGTGCGAAAACTCCGCAGCAGTTCCGGTTTACCAAGAATGTTTCTTCCCAATGGATGATTGCGGAAGATCATATCTTCAAAATCATCGAAGATCAGTTCCGACGGAGTATCTTCATACGACTGGATTTCATCGATAATGACCTCCGTTTCTTTTTCTATTTCATGCTGCGGAAAAGTTGAATGAAATACAATATCCCCCAACAGTTCAAGCGCCCGTTCCAGATGTTCTTTCAGGAAAGCGGCATAGACCACCGTTTCTTCCTTATTAGTGTAAGCATTCAGGTCGCCCCCCACATTCTCCATCCGGTTGAGGATATGCCAGGCTTTCCGCTTCTCCGTTCCCTTAAAAATCAGGTGTTCTACAAAATGGGCCATTCCCTGCTCATTCTCCGCCTCATCGCGCGTTCCGGCATCGATCGCAAAACCACAATAAGCTACTTTTGAGAGGGTCGGTTCATGGATAATACGTAAGCCATTTGGCAATGTATATTCGTTGCAATGCATTGTTTTCTACTTCCTTATTGAATTAATGCCGCAAAAATACAATAAAACTTATTGCTGTTTATAGAAAATTGCAGATATTTGTGGACTATAACAGCAACAACGTATATGGAAAAGATAGGAATATTCTGTTCCGCTTCCGAAAACATTGACAAAGTGTACTTCGAAAGTGCCCGCCAAATAGGAGAATGGATGGGGCAGAAAGGCAAAACCTTGATATATGGAGGTGCCAGCCTCGGACTGATGGAATGTATCGCCCGCGCCGTGAAAGAAAACGGCGGCAAGGTCATCGGAGTTGTTCCCGCCAAACTGGAGGAGAACGGCAAAGTAAGCACTCTGTTAGACGAAGAAATTCACACCCGCAATTTGAGTGACCGCAAAGATATCATAACGGAGAAGTCGGAGGTGCTAGTCGCACTACCCGGAGGCGTTGGTACGCTCGATGAGATCTTCCATGTAATAGCCGCTGCTTCTATCGGTTATCACCGGAAAAAGGTCATCTTCTACAATGAATATGGTTTCTATGACGAACTATTGAAAGCACTCCACACGTTGGAGGATAAAGGTTTTGCACGGCAACCATTCTCAACCTATTACGAAGTAGCAAACACATTGAACGAATTAAAAGAAAAAATAAACTGATTATATGATAGACTCCATCAAACAACTTTTGCAACAGGAAGCACAAGCTGTGCTCAACATCCCAATAACAGACGCTTATGAAAAAGCAGTAAAACTGATTGTAGAACAAATACATCAGAAAAAGGGAAAACTGGTAACTTCCGGTATGGGAAAAGCCGGACAGATTGCCATGAACATTGCTACAACTTTTTGTTCCACCGGTATTCCATCTGTCTTTCTGCATCCCAGCGAGGCGCAACACGGTGATTTGGGTATTTTACAAAAAAATGATTTACTCCTGTTGATCTCCAACTCGGGCAAGACACGGGAAATTGTGGAATTAACCCGTCTGGCTCATAATCTGGATCCGGATTTGAAGTTTATTGTTATTACTGGTAATCCGGACAGTCCGTTGGCAAAAGAGTCGGATGTTTGTCTTAGTACCGGTAAGCCGGCTGAAGTCTGTGTGTTAGGCATGACTCCTACTACCTCTACCACTGCCATGACAGTGATCGGAGATATATTGGTGGTACAAACCATGAAAGAAACCGGATTTACGATCGCCGAATATTCAAAACGCCATCATGGTGGTTATCTGGGAGAAAAATCAAGATCACTATGCGAAAAGTAATCGGTATCGGAGAGACAATCCTCGATATCATCTTTCGAGGTGACCAGCCTTCCGCAGCCGTACCGGGAGGCTCTGTATTCAATGGCATCGTCTCATTGGGACGAATGGGAGTAAACGTCGGTTTCATCAGTGAAACCGGAAATGACCGTGTAGGCAATATTATCCTGCAGTTTATGCGTGAGAATAATATTCCAACCGATCATGTCAACGTATTCCCGGACGGTAAATCACCAGTATCTCTGGCTTTTCTCAACGAGCAAAGCGATGCAGAATATATATTTTACAAGAACTATCCCAAGCAACGTCTAGACGTCCTATTCCCTAAATTAGAGGAAGATGACATTGTGATGGTGGGGTCGTATTATGCACTGAATCCGGTACTGCGGGAAAAGATTCTCGAATTACTCGATCAGGCACGGGAAAAGAAAGCCATCATCTATTACGACCCGAATTTCCGCTCTTCTCATAAGAACGAAGCCATCAAACTGGCTCCAACCATTATTGAGAATCTTGAATATGCGGATATTGTACGCGGTTCATTGGAGGATTTCCTCTATATGTACAACATACAGGACGTAGACAAGATATACAAGGATAAAATCAAATTCTATTGCCCACGATTCATCTGTACTGCAGGTGGAGAAAAAGTAGCGTTGCGCACCAATCTGGTCAACAAAGATTATCCGGTAGAACCGTTACAGGCAGTCAGCACCATTGGGGCCGGCGACAATTTTAATGCAGGACTCATTTATGGATTACTCAAATATGATGTTCGATACCGCGACCTAAATAACTTGAATGAAGATATATGGGATAAAATAATCCAATGTGGAAAAGACTTCGCAGCCGAGGTTTGCGGAAGTTTCAGTAATTCAGTATCCGTGGAGTTTGCTAAGAAATACAGGTAAAATTTACCATAATGCACAAAAGGACACAGAGCTTTATATCATTCGCTCAACAACTATATAGGAGTATACAAACGTATCTGAAAAGAGGAATCGGACTCTTTATGGAAGACATAGAACAGTTGCGCAGCATTTTATTAACAGATAATTGATTGTTGATAAAGGATAAATATGGCTCAGTTGTAATTCTTGGGGATTTGATTCAGTGCAATCACATCCTTAAAATTTAATTCAATTCTATATTGGAATGAATGAGATTTTGTTTTCAATTACTGATTTGCATAAGTATAACATGAACTTTGGATTCATAAGTTTCACCCGTTTCACCTTATAACTGAAACATCGATGAATAAGGAGATAGCGGGTGAAAGCGTAGGAAAAAAACAGGTGAAGGCTTCCATTATCGCTTTCACCTTTTGAATTTATTTATACCGATTGCTGGACATATATAGCCATCGTGATGGACATATATAGCCACCGTGATGAATATATATAGCCACCGTGATGAATATATATAGCCACCGTGATGGACATATAGATGCAATACGGTGAGTATATAGATCCAATCTGTTGAATCTACAGATGTACCAATTCAAGTATTAACAGATGAGAACCAAGGTATTAACACCTGACAACTAAGCTATTAACATCTGACAGTTCATCTATTAATACCTGACAATGGATTTGCTATAAGCATATTTTCATTAGCTATAATGATATCCGGATTAGCTATAATGATATTGGTTTTAGCTCAAAGGATATTTTGAAAAGCCAAGGTGAAACCGATAATGTTCTGTTTCACCTGATTTCACCCCTCGCTTTCACCCGCTATAGCCTTATTCATCGGCATTTCAAGAATCAGGTGAAAGCGATGAATGGCAATAATCTTATAGTGGCATTGATGATACTTTATTTATAAAAAAAGAGGTAAGTTACGCAGTATTCCGCTATCGAATGAGTCAGAACTGCACAGTTTAGTTCATTTTCACACCGGAATGAATCTATTTTGTTAAGAATATGATTGCTCTGAATCAAATCCCCCAATTTTCAGACTGATCCATAAATATGATGACGTCTACAATAATTATCCGTTATCAACCATTCATTATCAACTAAATTAACTATCTTTGCAGCCGAAATAAAAGATATACAGAGATTTAATGAAGACATTTGAAGAGCTTGGTGTTTCTCCGGAGATACGTAGAGCAATTGAAGAAATGGGATACGAGAATCCCATGCCGGTACAAGAGGAAGTGATTCCGTACCTTTTAGGAGAAAATAATGATGTAGTAGCTCTTGCACAGACAGGAACAGGTAAAACAGCCGCATTCGGTTTGCCTCTGCTCCAACAAATTGACGTAAAGAACAGAATCCCACAATCACTTATCCTCTGCCCTACCCGTGAGCTTTGTCTCCAAATAGCAGGAGATTTGAACGACTATTCCAAATACATTGATGGACTAAAAGTACTGCCTGTATATGGAGGTTCTTCCATTGACAGCCAGATACGCAGCCTGAAACGAGGCGTACATATCATCGTAGCCACTCCTGGACGTTTGCTGGACTTGATGGAACGCAAGACCGTTTCCCTATCCACCATCCGCAACGTTGTAATGGACGAAGCAGACGAGATGCTGAACATGGGATTTACAGATAGCATTAACGCTATTCTGGCTGATGTACCGCAAGAACGTAACACACTGCTTTTCTCCGCTACTATGAGCCCGGAAATTGCACGTATCTCCAAGAACTATTTACGTAACGCGAAAGAAATTACTATTGGCCGTAAGAACGAAAGTACCAACAACGTTAAACACGTAGTTTATACCGTACAAGCGAAAGATAAATACGAGGCTTTAAAACGCATTGTCGACTATTACCCGCAAATATACGGTATTATTTTCTGCCGTACCCGCAAGGAAACACAGGAAATTGCTGACAAATTAATGCAAGAAGGCTATAATGCCGACTCGCTGCATGGCGAACTTTCACAAGCACAACGAGACACTGTCATGCAAAAGTTCCGTATTTGTAATCTGCAGCTGCTTGTTGCTACGGATGTAGCAGCCCGTGGTCTGGATGTGGACGATTTGACTCACGTCATCAACTACGGCTTGCCTGATGATACAGAAAGCTACACTCACCGCAGCGGACGTACAGGACGTGCCGGAAAAACCGGTACTTCTATCGCTATCATCAATCTCCGCGAGAAGGGAAAGTTAAGAGAAATAGAACGAATTATCGGCAAGAAATTCATTACCGGAGAGATGCCGACTGCGGCAGGCATTTGCCAAAAGCAGTTGATTAAGGTTATTGACGACCTTGAAAAAGTAAAAGTAAATGAAGAAGAAATCGCAGGCTTCATGCCGGAAATCTATCGTAAACTAGAATGGTTGAGCAAGGAAGACCTGATAAAACGAGTGGTTTCGCACGAATTCAACCGTTTCGCAGAATATTACCGCCACCGCCCGGGAATAGAACAACCAACAATTGAAAGCCGTAGTGAACGTGCCAGAAAAAGTGACCGCAAAGAAAATGGTTTCGAAAAGAGAAGTCGGAAAGCTGCTCCAGGCTTCAACCGCCTATTCATCAATCTGGGTAAAACAGACAGTTTCTTCCCCAGTGATCTTATCGGCTTATTGAACAGTAATACACGCGGACGTATCGAGTTGGGACGCATTGACCTGATGCAGAACTTCTCTTTCTTCGAAGTACCTGAAAAAGAAACCGTCAATGTTCTAAAAGCTCTAAACCGTGCCAAATGGAATGGTCGTAAAGTTGTTGTAGAAGTCTCCAGTGAAGAAGGTGGAAAAGGACACGAAAACGGTTCGGGTGAACGCAAAGGCGGTAAAAGATCCGGTAAAAACGAAGAGCGCGCTCCACGCTATGAAAATAAAGACAGAAAATCTAAGGATGCTTCTGCCAAAGGTTCAAAATCCAGCAAGAAGGAAAAACCAAGCCGTGCAGAGCGGGGATATTCGGATGCCCGCGGACCGAAAAGGAAAGATAACTGGCAGGAATTTTTCAAAGATAAAGAACCCGACTTTAGTGAAGAAGGATGGGCGAGAAGAAAGCCCAAAAAGCAACTTTAATCTTCCGAGAAATTGAGGGTGTGTCAAAATGATAAACTATTCAAACCCTTGACACACCCCCACTCAATTATACTAATGAAAGTCCTTCTCTTTCAAATCTTTTTTTTTCATCTCTCTATACTGCCGCGGAGGCATTCCGAACTTTTGAGAAAACACTTTATAGAAAGTACCTCTATTCGTATAACCCGCCTTATTCATAATCTCCTCTACTGTAAGATTTGTAGTAAGCAACAGGCGTTCCGCTACCGTCAGACGATACTCTTTGATAATGTCAGCCGGAGTTTTATCCGTTACATTCTTCAATTTCCGATAAAACTGACGAGTGCTACACCCTAATGAAGCGCTCAACAACTCTACCGAAAGCTCCGGATTCTCCACATATTCATCTATCACTCGCATCATTTTCTCAAAGAACGACTTGTCTTCTTTATGCAAAAGATGCCCGTCTTCCAGTTTAAAAGCACTATAAATAGAGCTATAATACTCTTTCATATCCTCTTTACGCCTAATCTGCCTTTCTACAATCTTCTCTAGATATTCGACATTAAAAGGTTTTGTAACGTATGCCTCCGCACCCGATTCGATTCCTTTCACTTGCTCATCAATATAATTAAGTGCCGAGAGCAATACTAGCGGAATATGACTCAACAATTTATCTTCCTTCACAATCTTCGCAAATGCCCGTCCATCCATATCCGGCATCATCACATCCGATAAAATCAAGTCCGGTTGTTTCAGTTTCAGCTGTTCCAACGCCTCCTGAGCACTATTAAACGGCTGCACATTATATTTACCCGCAAAAATTTCTGTCACAAACCACAACATAGAAGGATCATCATCAATAATCATTATAGTCTGCCTAGAAGCGTCATAATCTGCAACAATATCCTTCTTCTGCTCTACTGGTTTATCGCTAATTGGCATTACTTGCTTCTTCAGTTCCTTCAATTCTCCTGATTTCGCATCAGTGACAGTCAACATCGGCAAAACAACCTCAAAAGTCGTCACCTCTTCCGGTATGCTCATCACGCGAATCTCTCCAGCAAGCAGATTCACCATACTATGACAAATAGCCAGTCCCAAGCCATTTCTCGGGAAAGCTTCGTTCTTATTCTGCGTTTCAAAATCATCCAGAATCTTATAGCGGTCGAATATCTTATCCAGATTCTCCTTCTTAATTCCCTTACCTGAATTGGATACACGGATACAAAGCCTTTCTCCTTCAATACATTGCTCCACAGTTATCTTACCGCCATCGGAGGTATATTTGAAGGCATTCGATATCAAATTATTGACAATTTTACTCAAGCAACTCACATCTGTATTCCAGCGATCTCCCTCCTCAATATTTAGTTGATAATCCACCTTTCTACTTTCCACCCATTCACCAAAAGATTCGGCAATGCCCCGAGTATGCTCATCCACAGCTACCTCTTGTATATCCAATACCTTATGCCCTGTTTCTAACCGACGAAATTCTATCAATTCTTGAATCAGCGAATTCAGTTTCTGTGCATTCTGTTGAACCAAATCAGCATATTTACGGATATATCCATCTGTTCCGGCATAAGACAGAATCTTCTCACAAGGTCCTGATATTAAAGTAAGAGGCGTACAAAATTCATGTGTGATATTTGTAAAGAACCTTAATTTAGATTCATAAATTTCATCTCGTTTTTGTCGGTTCAGTTTCTCAATAATAATATCCCGTTTCCGACGATAGCGACGAATAGCCATATAAACAAGCCCCCAAAGCAAAAGAAGAAACAGCAAGAAATATCCCCAATAAGCTAATTGTGTCATATACCAAGGAGGAGCAATACGAATGACCAAAGAGTACGGCTTGCTTTCTTTACCCATAATATTACTCCGGCATTTCACCCAAAGAGTGTATTGACCGGGTGGAAGATTGGAGAAAACAGCCGTTGTAGAAGAGCCGTTCTCTATCCAATTATTGCTTAGTCCGTCTATCATATAAGAATAAGTATAATTATTACCATTGATATAATCGACAGCTACAAAAGATAAATTGAAAAAATTCTGGCTATAATCCAGTTCCAATACTTCCACATCTTTATCTTGCCGCAAAAAATGATAAATATTATATTCTTTTCCAAAGATAGATAGACGGTAAAACTGCAATTTCGGCATATATTCCATAGCCGTAAGATCGTTTTCATTGATAGTAATAAATCCGTTTGTTCCACCGAAGAAGAGAGTCCCTGTACGCTCGTCCTTAAAGAAAGCACCATCACTGAACTCTGTGACTTCCAGATTATTCTGCCGATTATAAGCCTGGACAGTATTTGCCTCAATATTAAACCGTACCACCCCTTGATTGGTACTTAGCCAAAGATTATGTTCGCCATCTTCCAAAATGCCGTGAACCGTATTATTGGGGAATCCATCTGCCTCATTATATACCCGATAATTACCGGGCGACTGCATGTGTGTCAACCCAAAACTAGTACCCAACCAATAGCCTTTTTTATTTGAAAGAATGGCAAAAATATCATTTACAGCCTGGTTACTGACTTCCTGGTCAAAACGAAATGGCATCATCACCTCCGTCTTCACATTCATCCGGTAAGCACCATAACCACGATTACCAAACCATAGAATGGAATCATTTTCCTGATGAGACGTAAAAAAGTAATTAGAAGCTCTTCTCCCTCCATCTAACACAATTCTTCGGGTAAACATAACTTTAGGTTCTCCATCAGAAACGTTCAGTACAATTTTCACAATTCCCTCACCTACAGTAGCCACCCAAATCGTACTGTCATTCAATTCACATATAGAGTGCACATATCTCAACGTCTTACCGTCAACCATAACAGGAAACTCTTTTACTTTTCTCTCCCGATAAGAATAATAGTTCATCCCATGCTCCGTTCCTATCCACAGTCGATTCCAACAACTAGGAGCAAAACAGTAAACGGAATTATCCGTCAACGAACTATTCCCTGTATGCAACCGTTCCACATCAAACTTTCCTCCCGTATCTGGAGCATAACGGAGCATACGCAAAATTCCATCTCCTTTAGTCCCTACCCATAACGTTTGTTCATCATCCAAAAACAAAGCCCGCACCGGAGTGTTAATTTGATAGTCAGAAGTATCCAATAAAGTATTCCGAATAGAAAAATGGTCGATGAAATACATATATACCCCCTGTCCATCAGTTCCCACCCAAATAATATCCTGAAATCGATCTTTAAACAGACAGAAAATGCCGGATTCAATGCCGATTGATTGCATGACATATTTAACCTTACTGTCGGACTGATATTTCAAGCAAATCAATCCACTGCTTTTGAAACCGACATAATAATCATCTCTTTGCTTGACAATAGAAGAGACCTGCCCTCGCTGAGCTATCTCCTCTTTCAAATCAGCTATGAAATATTTATTCCGGCTACGCAAATCATACTCATAAAGATCATAAGCACCGTCAATAAAATAAACCAAATCTCCTTCTCCTGATGTCCAAAACAACTCTCCCTCCTGCTCAAACAACGACTGAAGAATAAGTTCCGGGATACTATCTTCCTTCTTTTCAATAACATAACTACGGACATCACCACTAGAAGAAAAAATCCATAGAACATTCGCACTATCCACACATATATACTGTATATCCTCAAAAGCTAACCGCTTTGCATTCAAACGGTGGAATTTAAGTCCTTTCCGATCAAAATAATAAATATAACCGTCATCCTTAATGACCAAGACATCATTCTCCCGCGTTTTTGCCATACAGCTAATATCCTGAAAGTCTTTAAACCGCTGAACAGTCTGCAAATGAGTATCGAAACGGTCGAGTCCATAATTCGTCTGTATCCATAAAACATGGTCTTCCGCTTCCATTATATTATCAATCAAGTTACCTGACAAATTGTTCCGGACATCAACAGGCTTATACAAACGGAGTTCAGTCCCATCAAACACATTTAATCCATCACACGAACCAATCCAGATCAATCCATCACAATCCTGACAAATAGAAAGAATGGCGCTATTAGACAATCCGTTTTTGCTGGAAAACTGACGCAAACTATATGCTGTAGCCTCAACATCCAACAGACTCCACCAACCGATAACGAGAAAAAAGAAAAATCGAGAAAGATATGTTTTTCCCATAAGCAACAAAGTATTTCATTCAATAGCAAAGGATGCAGTTCATTAATACAAAAGTAATAAAGAAACTTCTTACACCAATAATAAACAGATAATAAATTGCACGATTTTCCGCCATTTCCTCCTCAATTCCTGCCATTTTATCAAGAAAAGACATAAATGGCATAAATTCGTACATACATTCCTCAGCACCACCCCCATATTTGCAACGTCTGATTTTCATAACGGTCAAGACACTATTTTATATTAACCATTAAACACTAATACGTATGACCTAAAAGTACTCTCCATTCAAAATCAAAACTAGCATCAGAGAATTTTAATCATTTAATTTAATTCCTTAAATCAAAACAAGGTATGACTTGTAGAAAGTATAAACTTTTGTTTTTCAGTCTCGCTATAGCCTCTTTATTTATTCTGGCGCCCGACATTAATGCCGGACAGGCGAGCATATTGAGCACTTCGCAAACGAAGAATACCCTCGTAAAAGGAACGGTAAAAGATGCATCCGGTGAACCTCTCATCGGAGTAAGCGTAAGTGTAAAAGGCAAGTCGGGAATCGGAACAATTACAGACATCAACGGCAACTTCTCCATTCAATGTGACGCCAATGATACACTAGTTTTTTCGTACATCGGCTATGCTACTCTAGAGTTTCCGGTTAACGGAAAGAGTTCTCTTTCCATTAGCATGAAAGAAGACACGAAAGTCCTCGATGAAGTTATTGTAGTAGGATATGGCACAACAACCCGTAAAAGTGCGGTAGGTGCGGTAGACCAAGTAAAAGCCGACATGATTGAAAACCGTCCGGTGGCAAACATGACTCAGGCATTGCAAGGAGCAGCACCGAACGTTATCATACAGCAACGTAACCACAACCCGAATGATAACAAAACGAATTTCAATATCCGTGGTATCAGTACGCTGAATGACAATAGCCCTCTATTTGTGATAGACGGACTGGTAGCTGACGGTGAAAGCTTCAATAAGCTGAATCCGATGGACATCGAAAACATCTCTATTTTGAAAGATGCAGGAACGGCCGCTATCTACGGTTCACGTTCTTCCAACGGTGTAGTAGTGGTGACCACCAAAAAAGGGAAAAAGAACCAGCGTCCGGTAGTCCGCTTGAGCGGCATGATAGGTTGGGAAAATCCGGACATCCTGTTCTCTCCGGTAGCAGGCTATCAAAACGCAACACTGAGAAATCTTGCAGAAACCAATGCAGGCAATGCTCCCAAGTATACTCCTGACCAAATCCGCGATTTAGCCGCTCATCAGAATGAAGAGAGCTGGTTCTTTGACCAGATTATGCGAACAGCCATGCAACAGAATTATAACCTAAGCGTATCCGGAGGTAGCGAACACTCTACTTACATGATTTCAATGGGTTATTACGATCAGGAAAGCAACTATGTAGGAAACGACTCTTTCGGTGTTCAACGCTACAACTTCCGCACAAGTCTGAGTACTGAGCTCGGACGCTTCAAACTGACCGGAATCCTTGCTTATGCCCGCAACAACAGTGTAAGCACTACCGGAGGAAGCCTGGAAGTAGATGCCGCCCGCACCCCGACCTACTATTACTATAAAATGAAATCAGCAGACGGACGATACCTACTGAATGATATATTGTCCGAGTTCAACCCACTGGGACAGTTGGAAGCGGGTGGAAGAAATAAATACCGTAATAACTACATCAACACAAACGTTTCCGCCGAAATGAAGATTATTGACGGATTAAAATTGAAAGGAGTGTTCGGTGCTGACATCATGAACGACACACGTTTTACCAGGAATCATGCAGTGGCTTATTATAGTAGCGAAGAAGCCACAGAACCGCGTCCAATCAAAAAAGAGAACAACAAAACCAGTAACTGGAACAGTAACGCCTATCTTATCAATACTCAACTGCTATTGGATTACAACAAAACATTCGGCAAGCATACGGTCAACGGTCTAGTAGGATTGACCAACGAGTCATACACACAAAGCAGTAACGAAATAGAAAAGAAGTATGTAGACCCCGATTTAGGTATTGCTACTGACGAAACAACCAGTGAGCCGGGAAACATCACAGGAAAAACTTCCGTTGACGACAGTAACCGCACCAGCATAACCTCTTTCCTTGGACGTGCAGGTTATTCGTATGCCGACAGATATTATGCAGAATTCAGTTTTCGCTACGACGGAGCTTCTAAGTTCCACAAGGATTATCGTTGGGGCTTTTTCCCCTCAGTTTCCTTGGGGTGGCGCCCTACAGAAGAATCCTTCATGGAGTTTTATAAAGAAAAGATAGGCGACTTGAAGTTACGAGCCTCTTATGGTATCTTGGGCAGTCAAGCAATCGGTACTTACGATCGTTTTACCGTATATGACGTGTATGACAACAGCTATGCCTACAATAACAAAACGGTATCGGGAGCCGGATTCAAACTGGGACTAGAAAATCTGACTTGGGAAAAAACCCAAACATTCAATATCGGTGTCGATGCCTCTTTCCTACAAAACAGTCTGACTGTCACTTTCGATTACTTCCATAAAAGAACGAATGACATCTTAATGAAACCGCTGATTTCTTCCGTATTCGGTACGGAAATGCCTATGGCAAATATCGGCAAGATGCAAAATCAGGGATGGGATCTATCTGTCAACTATCGATTGAAAACTGGGGCGTTTACTCACAATTTCAACTTTAATTTGGGAGATTCTTGGAACAAGGTATTGGAATTCCCCGGAGACGAACAAATTACCCAAGTGGAAGAGTTAAGCCGTATCATCCGGGTCGGTGTTCCCTTGAACTCTTATTATGGCTATAAGATGGCAGGATTTTTCCAAAGTTACGATGAAATTGAAGCGTCTGCCATACCAGTAGGAGCTAAGGTACAACCCGGAGATATTAAATTTGTAGACCGAAATGACGACGGTATCATCGACTCAAAAGATAAGTTTATTCTTGGTAATGCCTTCCCACGTTATACTTTCGGATTCACCTACGGTCTGAACTGGAAAGGGATCGATTTCAGTATGTTCTGGCAAGGAGTAGGCAAACGTGACATGATGTTGCGTGGTGAATTGATAGAACCATATCACGCCAACTACTCTTATACCATTTATAAACATCAACTGGATTTCTGGACACCAACCAATACCGAGGCCCGCTGGCCAAGATTAGCAGCGCCAGGTTCTGACTCCAACAGAAACAACTACGGCAATGGAAACGGCTCCGACCTCTTCTTGCTAGACGGTAAATACTTGCGGTTGAAAAACCTCACGATTGGTTATACCCTGCCCAAAGAATGGACTAAACATTTGGGAATGCAAAAAGCCCGCTTGTATATAAACGGTCAGAACTTACTGACATTCAGCAACAACTCGTTTATAGACCCGGAATCATCCGAATTTGATTCCAAAATGAGCACAAGCGGTGCCAATAGTGGGCGTTCGTATCCTACTCTGCGTTATTTCGGATTTGGTGTAGACATTGAATTTTAATCAAACAACAGTATGAAAAGATATAAACTTCTCTATTTAGTGGCTGGGGTTGCTTCCGTGCTGATGACCGGTTGCAACGATATGGAAAATACCCCGTCCAACAAATTCACGGACAACAGCTTCTGGAACTCCACAGAGAAAGCACAATACGTAGTTAACATGGCCTACAGCCAAATGTACAATGCCGGAAGAATGTGGCAGGACGAAAGTCTGAGTGACAATGTATTCGACGGAAGAAATGTAACCGACCCGCGTGCCATTCGCAAAGGTATGGGCACTCCTTCTTTAGAACTCTTTAAAAATGAATGGAAGGATCTATACGGTGGTATCAAAACCTGCCATGTGTTTCTGGAGAAAGTAGATCTGGTTCCGGGAATGAATGTAGCTGTCAAAGCACGCATGATTGCCGAAATTCGTTTTATCCGTGCCTTTATCTATTTCCGGCTAACTAATCTGTATGGAGATGTGCCATTCTTTGACAAAGATATTACAATTGATGAATCCAACTCCATTGCCCGTACTCCACGTGCTACCATCATCAGCTTCATCCATCAGGAATTAGAAGATATAGCAAACGCACTTCCCACCCGTGACCAATTGCAAGATGCTGAACAAGGCAAGATTACCAAAGGAGCGGTCAGTGCTCTACAGGCGAGAGTCTACCTAATGGACAGTGACTGGGATAACGTTATCAAATATTGCGATAATCTGATAAAGAAACAGAATGAATATGGCACATACAGCCTTCTCCCCACTTATCGTAGTGTTTTTGAAGAAACCAACGAATATAATCAGGAGATTATTCTAGACCGTGCATACGTTCCTTTCCTACTGACATGGGGTGAGATGTCAGATATGGCTCCGCTATCAGTTGGTGCACGTCTTTGTAACCGCGCTCCGCAACAATCGTTGGTAGACAGTTATTTAATGGTAGATGGCAAAGCATTCAATGAAAATAGCCCGTTATACAATCCAAGTACTCCGTATGCCAACCGCGATTTGCGGCTGACCGCCACTGTTGTTTATGACGGTTATGACTGGAGTAAGAATGTTTCGGACGGCAGTACAGGAACTATCATTCAAATCAATCCGCAATCCAACACAGTGGATAAGTATGAAGCCGGAAGTAACAAAACTGCTACCGGATATTACACCCGCAAATACTATAGCCCACAAGCAAAAGGTGATATGAATTCTGGGGTAAATCTTAGCATCATACGTTATGCCGATATTTTGTTAATGTATGCAGAGGCTCAATTTGAGAAAGGAAACATGGATGCTACTATCTGGAATCAGACCATACTCCCACTCCGAAACAGAGCTGGATTCACAGAAGAAGCAAAAGCTTATCCTACCGAAAAGACAGAAGCGGAAATGAGACAAATCATCCGTAACGAACGCCGTTGCGAACTAGCCCTCGAAGGATTGAGATGGTATGATATCAAACGCTGGAAAGCCGGAAAAGAATACCTTGAAGGATATGTTTATGGCGCAAACTTCAACAACGGTAATCCTATCCGACTGGATAAACGTCAGTTCGACGAAAACAGAGATTATTTATGGGCAGTTCCTCAAAGCCAAATCAACCTGAATCCGAATCTAGCCCCTAACAATCCCGGATATTCTAACTAATCACCCTATTAAAAGGAAATTAATATGAAAACAAAAATAACAAAAGTAGTCGCCTTATTCACTACATTAGCAATCATCTTCTCATGTACGGAAGATATGGAATACAGAGATACGGCAGTAAGCCCGGTGAATCAACTTTATGAACCAATCAGCGGAAAAAGTGTAGAACTAGTAGCATCTGCTACCGCTTCCCTATTCTTCGAATGGGAAGCAGCGAAAGCTGAAGACAGTGGCTCACCGCTCTACGAAATCGTTTTCGACAAAGAAGGGGGAAACTTTTCTAATCCTCTTTACAAAGTATTGTCTGACAACAACGGGGCGCGCAATTACGCGACTATCAGTCATAAAACACTGAATAAAATAGGTGCAGCAGCAGGATTGAACAGTGGAGAGACAGGTACAATTATCTGGACGGTCATCGCATCACGCGGTCTGAGCACGGCAATGAGCAATGTCTCACATAAACTGACGATCACCCGTATGCTCGGATTTGCAGAGGTTCCATCTCAATTATTTCTCACCGGTGAAGCAACCGAAGGGGGAAGTGATATCAGTCAAGCAGTACCTTGTTCCTCACCCGAACAGGAAACATTTGAAATCTTTACCCGTTTGAAAGGAGGAAAAAGCTATAAGCTGGTAGATAAAACCAATGACAACGCAAACTATTTCTACATTGATGGAAATAGAATTGTAGAAGGCGAAGGCGAAACGACAGTAGAAAAAGACGGAATCTATCGCATCACTATGGACTTCTCTATTGCTTCAGTCTCTATTCAGGAAGTAAAATCAGTAGGAGTATTTTTCTGCCCGAGCAACAAGGTTATTTTCGAGCTGTCTTACAAAGGTAACGGAATATTTGAAGGAGAAGGCAAAGTAACGTTTAAACAGGAAAGCTGGGGAAAAGACCAACGTTACAAACTGTTGATGTCTTACAGCGATAAAGATATGTATTGGGGAACATTGAATGACGTAGATTCATCTCCGAACGGAGCTGGTCAAGAAGATTCATATTACTTTATCAAAGAATATGGAATCAATGAAGGTAATGAACCGCAATGGAATCACAAATGGAAATTTGACAATCAGTTTGATGGTAGCATGACCAAAGTCACCGTTAAATTCAACGGAGCAAACTATACACATTTTGTATCTCTCGGAGACGGTGTATCTCCTGAAGAACCGGAAACAACTCCTAAAAACTTATTCTTGACAGGTGAAGCCAGTGAAGGGGGAAATGATATCAGTAAAGCCGTGCAATACAATAAACTGGGAGAAGGCATATTTGAAATATTCACCCGGCTGCAAGGAGGAAAGACTTATAAGATGGCTTCTTCTCAAGAAGCAGATGCAAAGTTCTTCTATATAGAAGATGGAGAGATTAAAAGTGGAGACGGAATTACCACTGTCGAAAAAGACGGAATTTATCGTGTTAAGGTAGATTTCTCCAACAAATCAGTCATTACAAAAGAAATTAAATCAATGGGACTATGGCACTGCTGGGATCGAAATGTCCTTCTTGACTTACCCTATATAGGAAATGGAGTATTTGAGGGAACAGGTACAATAAGTCCTAGTAATAATGACAATCGTTACAAACTCCTAATGGTATATGCGGACGATAGCGAATTGATTTGGGGCACCAAAAACGACACAGACGTAGTACCAGGAGCAAACCCAGATCCATCCTATTTCTATATCATGGAAACAAATGATAATGCAGAAGCAGGTCAATGGGATCGTAAATGGAAGTTTAATGATGGAATCATAGGAAATAATACAAAAGTTCGTGTTATTTTTACCGGTGAAAATTACACCCATTCTATAGAACCAGTTAATTAAGAAGATGTATGAAAAAACTATTATTATGTGTCCCGTTCCTCGCGCTGATGTTCCAAAGTTGCAGCAACATCGAAGACGAGTATATGTACGACAAGGGGCTTTATACAATCAACTGGGAAGCAGCAGCAGACAGTAGCTCGGTCACCATAATTAACCGTTTCTGGAATGAAACGGGCAATTACTTCAACTATGAAAGCGACGGTTATGACGAAACTTTTCATTACTGGCCGCAAGCGCATGCTATGGACGTATTGATTGATGCCTATATTCGTACTCATGATGCTAAATATAAAGACTGCTTCGACAAGTGGTATGCTGGCATCAATTCCAAAAACGGCGGAAGTTATTGGAATAACTTCTACGATGACATGGAATGGATTGCCCTGACCATGATACGTTTGTATGAAGTCACCGATGAAGCTAAATATCTGGATACAGCCAAGCAACTTTGGAATTGGATTAAGGAAGGTTGGAATGAAGAATACTGCAACGGTGGTATCGCATGGAACCACGGTGATGTATGGAGCAAGAATGCCTGTTCCAACGGTCCTGCCGGCCTCATCGCCTGTCGCTTATATCAAATAGAAAAAGTGGAGGAATACAAAGAATGGGCTATCAAGATTTACCAATGGGAAAGAGAACATCTGTTCAATCCTGCCACAGGAGCTGTCTACGACAATATAGACGGAAGAACGGATAACTTAAATACTCTGACATTGAGTTATAACCAAGGGACATTTCTCGGAACAGCCCACGAACTGTTTAAGATTACAGGAGAAGCATCATATTTGAAAGACGCCCGTAAAGCCGCTTATTTCGGAATCAGTGACGGCAGTATGATTGACGCAGGAAACAATCTTCTCCGAGACGAAGGAAACGGTGATGGCGGACTGTTCAAAGGAATATTCATCCGTTATTTTGTGAAACTCATTTTAGATGATAATTTGGAACCCATTTATCAGAAGAAGTTTATCACCTTCTTCAATAACAATGCGGATATATTATGGAGAAAAGGCGTCAACAAGTCCGACCTTCTCTACGGAAGTAGTTGGGCAAAAGGAGCCGAAGGCAGCACTCAACTGACCATACAGACAAGCGGCTGCACCCTGATAGAAGCAAAAGCTTATTACGAAAAATATAAAAAATAACAAGAAACATGCGAATTATTGAAACCGTACTGTGTGCTGCTTTCCTCACCGGATGCGCACCAAAGGGGAATAGTAATCCAAACATCAATTTAGAGAGAGCCCAGCAAACGCTGGACTCCCTCTATGTTCACTATTCAGTACCCAACACTTGTCTGCTTCGCGAAAATTTTCCTTTTGACGAGAAGCACAAAGTCACTTATCTGGCATCAGAAGAACAAGCTAACGTGCCAAACGCCTATTCGTATCTCTGGCCTTACTCCGGAACATTCTCCGCAGTAAATGCACTGTTCGAAGCCACTCAAAACAAAGAATTTCAAAAACTACTGGACGAACGGGTATTACCGGGACTTGATGAGTATTTTGACACTGCACGCACTCCCAATGCTTATTCGTCGTATGTGCGTACCGCTCCTGTGTCAGACCGTTTTTATGACGACAATGTATGGTTAGGCATTGATTTTACAGACACTTACCAACTCACCCAAAACAAAAAATATTTGGACAAAGCCACACTTATATGGGATTTTATAGAAAGCGGAACAGATAGTGTGCTCGGAGGCGGGATCTATTGGTGCGAGCAGAAAAAAGAATCGAAGAACACCTGTTCAAATGCTCCTGGTTCTGTTTTTGCGCTAAAACTATTCAAAGCAACAAACGACAGCAGTTATTTCAAAAAAGGTAAAGCGTTGTACGAATGGACTAAAGAACATTTGCAAGATAGTACAGATTATCTATATTTCGACAATATTCGTTTGGATGGAAAAATCGGAAAAGCCAAATTCGCTTACAACAGCGGACAAATGATGCAGTCCGCTGCCCTCCTTTACCAACTGACGAACAATCCGGTTTATCTGAAAGAAGCTCAAAGCATTGCCAAAGAGTGTTACAACTACTTCTTTTATGATTTTACACCCGTATCCGGAGAACCATTCAAAATGATAAAGAAAGGAGATATCTGGTTTACTGCCGTGATGCTCAGAGGATTCATCGAACTTTATCATCTTGACAAGAATAAAACATATCTCGATGCCTTTAACAAAAGTCTCGATTATGCCTGGGAGAACGCACGTGATGAAAAAGGACTGTTCCATACAGACCTCAGCGGCAATAAAAAAGACAATAAAAAATGGCTGCTGACACAAGCTGCCATGATAGAGATGTACAGTCGGCTTTCTGCCTTTGAATAAACTACTGTAGAACATTAATAAATGATAAAAAGAAATATGATAAAAAGAAACGCACGACTTTGCACCCTTGCGACAGTTCTATTTATCGGAAGCAATATGAACGCTTCCACTTTCATTTGTCCTAAGGACAATACCATGATTGCCAAGCAAGCAGAAATTACCGGAAAGTATAAAAGCCAGCGTCCGGCTAAAAAAGACCGTTTATTCACTTCACAGGCAGTAGAAGCTGAAATCTTGAGAGTGAAGAACCTGCTGACCAACAGCAAACTTGCCTGGATGTTCGAGAACTGTTTTCCCAACACATTGGAAACAACCGTACACTATCGCACCACCGATGGCAAACCGGATACTTTTGTCTATACCGGAGACATCCATGCCATGTGGCTTCGTGATTCGGGAGCTCAAGTGTGGCCATATATCCAGCTAGCTCATAAAGACCCGGAATTAAAGAAAATGCTCGAGGGCGTTATCCGCCGCCAATTCAAATGTATCAATATCGACCCTTACGCAAATGCTTTCAACGACGGAGCTAAAGGGGGCGACTGGATGACAGACCTGACGGACATGAAGCCGGAACTGCACGAACGTAAATGGGAGATTGACTCTCTCTGCTATCCCCTCCGCCTGGCTTATCAGTATTGGAAAGAGACGGGAGACGCCAGTATTTTTGATAATGAATGGATTCAAGCCGTCATCAATATCCTGAGAACATTCAAAGAGCAACAGAGAAAAGAGGGAGTAGGTCCTTATAAATTCCAGAGAAAAACGGAACGTGCGCTTGATACGCTGAACAACGACGGGCTGGGCGCTCCGGTAAATCCTGTAGGATTAATCGTTTCGGCTTTCCGTCCTTCCGATGATGCTACCACCCTTCAATTTCTGGTTCCTTCCAACTTCTTTGCAGTTACTTCACTCCGGAAAGCTGCTGAAATATTAGAGACTGTCAATCAAAAGACCGAATTGGCAACACAATGCAGCGAACTGGCACAGGAAGTGGAAACGGCTCTGAAACAATATGCAACCTATAATCATCCCAAATACGGCACAATCTACGCTTTCGAAGTCGATGGATTCGGAAATCATTTCCTTATGGATGATGCCAATGTACCAAGCCTGCTGGCAATGCCATATTTGGGCGATGTAGATGTGAACGACCCGATCTATCAAAATACCCGCCGCTTTGTATGGAGTAAAGACAATCCTTACTTCTTTAAAGGAAAAGCCGGAGAAGGTATCGGGGGGCCGCATATTGGTTATGATATGATATGGCCCATGAGTATTATGATGAAAGCCTTTACAAGCCAAGATGACCAAGAAATCAAAGAATGCATCCAAATGCTAATAAATACAGATGCAGGCACAGGATTCATGCACGAATCTTTCCATAAAGATAATCCTGAGAAGTTCACACGTGCGTGGTTTGCATGGCAGAATACATTGTTCGGCGAACTGATACTCAAGCTAGTAAACGAAGGAAAAATTGATTTACTGAATAGTATTCAATAAATAGGCTCTACATTAACGTCAGTTCGATATAAGCTTGTACTATTCCTATTCTCCTCCTTCCAGAAGGAGGAGTCCCCGTAGGGGGGAGGTGGTAGGTAAACACATAAGTTTATCATCCACAGTAAGATAGGAATACTTTATCAAAACATTTGCTTCATCGAGCTATCTTCAACTCCTGAACAAGATTGCCCGCCTTACCATATTTCTCCATAATAAAGAGCATATACCGCACATCTACCCCGATACAACGCTGCAAGTCAGGTTCAAATACGATGTCACTGCTCATTGCTTCCCAGTTGCCATCGAAAGCCAGCCCAAGCAATTCTCCTTTGGCATTGAACATGGCACTGCCGGAATTACCGCCTGTAATATCATTATTAGAAATAAAGCAAACATTCATGTCTCCCTGTGCATTGGCATATCTTCCGAAATCACCGGAAGAAAGCAAACTCAACAACTCGGGCTGGACGGCAAAGTCAATATCACCTGCATGTTCCTTCACCTTCTCAAAGATGCCTTTCACGGTGGTATAATAATCGTAAGTGGCCCCATCAAAAGGAGTATATCCCCCAACCGTTCCGAAACTAAGCCGCATAGTGGAATTGGCATCCGGATAGAAATTACGATCAGCATACATACGGCGCATGGCAGCGTTGAACAAGCGTTCCCCTTGCTCTATCTGCTCGGAAGCTTCGGAAATACTCTGATTCATCTCATAATACTTCACGATCAGGTCCAGACTCAAAGAAACAGCCGGGTCCTCTATCAGATTATACGTAGTATCCCGCTCCAGAAAACGTTTTAGGCCCTTAGGAGACGTTATATTGGACGTTGCATACAAAGAGTCTACATAAGCCTGAATATTCCCGTTATAGAGTGTATCTATCTTTTCATACATAGCAGGCAGATACTTCTTATCCACTTTCAACTGATATTCTTTGAGCATGGCAGCAAAAACCTCCTTATCAATGGAAAGATCAAGATTATCATATTTTTCCAATAACTTCTTCATGCGGGTAATCACCAGCTTCTCCTCGGCTTCAAAGTCGAAATTGAGAATTTCAAGAGCAAGCTGCACCAACTCGGGACCATTGATAAACGATTCACCGAAATAAGCCAACGCACGATTTGTTTCCCGACGATTACTATAACTCAACTCCAGAGAAGAGAATAAACGAATCAGTTTCTCTCTTTCTTCCGGATGAGACTGAATCCAGTCGCGAAGGGCTGCTTCAGCCGCCCGCTTCTTTTCCAACACCTTCAGATGCTTGATGGCCTTGTTTGTTCCGATGCTATTCTTCCAATAATTGGAACTTTCATCGTATTTTGAAGCATACTTGATACGAATATCCGGACGACGATCCATCTCCCGTTTCCAAACCGTTTGTTTTACTCCCCGCACATCAATCATTGCCTGGTTGATTCCATTCATCATCTCTTCGATACCATACGAAGAAAGATAACGTTCCGTACTTCCCGGATAACCAAGCGTCATACAGAAAGAACCTTCCTTGTATCCATCCAAAGAGATGGGCGCTACATATTCAGGGTGATAAGGGACGTTGTCAGGAGAATAATCAGCCGGGCCATTCTTCGTATTAGCATAGATACGAAATACACTGAAATCGCCCGTATGCCGCGGCCACATCCAATTGTCCGTATCCCATCCGAACTTCCCGACAGAAGAAGGAGGCGCAAAGACTAAACGAACATCGTTATAATCACGATAAACGGAAAGCCAGAATTCATTACCTGCATAATAAGCATCGACAATACCGGTCAGCGTAGAATCTTTTTCGGAAACTTCCAGACCGATTACATTCATGATCGAATCGACAGCTACACGGCGTTCTGTTTCCGTTTTAGCATAGCGGGCGGCAGATAATACCCGTTTGGTTACGTCTTCCGTACGAAGCAGAAAACGGACATATAACTCCGGATTCGGCAGCTCTTCGTCAAGGCTACGTGCAAAAAAGCCATCTTTCAGATAATCATGTTCCACAGAAGAGTGTTGCTGGATACTGCTGAAACCACAATGATGATTGGTAAACACCAGACCGTCTTCGGAAACCACCACTCCCGAACAGAAACCTCCAAAGCTGACAACAGCATCAGAAAGAGAAGGTTTCTTCGGATTATATATTTTATTCACAGGCATTTGCAAACCAAGTTCTTTCATTACCCGGTCTGTCTGTTTGTTCTTGCGGAGATTTCCCAGCAGCCACATTCCCTCATCGGCAAATACATTCGACAGACAGAGGGAAAAGACTATCAAGACAGTTAGTCTGAATTTCATATTACTATTTTTAGATTCATTATTCGGTAATCAGCCTCAACTTCTTCGCTCCTACACGGGCTTTCAGCCATTCGCTGATTTTCTGTTTCTCGGCAGCAGACGGATGTCTGTCGAATTTCAAAACAGCCAATGTTACCGTATCGGTCTTCATCGAGTCAACCCGCACTTCGAGCGAATGAGCGATGGAGAGCGTAGTGATGGAAGGATAAAGCACTTTCAGTTCGGGCACTAATGTACGACTCATTGCGTCATATGTTCTGTATTGTTCCAACGTTGTCTCCAGTTGGGAAATCTTCACTGCCTGTTGCTGAAGTCGCTGCTCGCTGTTTTTGTAGAAATCTTCCATGACCATGGCACGGATAGAAGTCACATCTACCGCTTCATTATTCATCCCCTGTAATACAACCAGCTTCGTATCTTCCAACTTATATTCTTTCATCTTGCTACGGGCAATAGAAATCGAAGCATCGGGCACTTCAGGACCAATCAAAACAACCCGCACTTCTTTATGCTCATAGCTGATCTTTTTATCAAGTACCTGTGTATTTTCAAAGCTCAACTGATCGCTAATAAAACGATTGGCTGCCGCCTCATAGAAGGTGCTTTTTATAATTCCAAATGTCAGATAAACCGCAGGGCACATGGTAAGCACCACAATCAGAACGATGTATTTACGCACGGTCTTCTCACGGGTTTTATCTACAAACTCTTTTCGTTGGAAATGCATCACACGAACTCCGAGGAAAGTAGCCAGACTGATAAAAACAGAGTTGATGAAGTAAAGATAAAAAGCACCCAGGAAATAAATAAGATTACCGGAAGCCAGTCCGTAACCTGCCGTACAAAGCGGTGGCATCAATGCAGTAGCAATGGCAACGCCCGGAATCACATTTCCTTTTTCCTTGGTGGAGAGAGCCACCACGCCTGCCAAACCACCAAAAAGTGCGATGAATACATCATAAATAGTGGGCGATGTACGTGCCAGCAGCTCTGACTGTGAACCGGCAATAGGGGCAAGAAGGAAGAAGATAGTGGCCGTTGTCACACTGAAAGCGGTCGTTATGAGAAAGCTCTTTAAAGAGCGTTTCATTAATTCGAAGTCGTTCAGTCCGACAGAGAGTCCCACTCCCATAATAGGCCCCATCAGCGGAGAAATCAACATGGCACCGATAATTACTGCGGTAGAGTTTACATTCAATCCGAGTGATGCCATAAAGATGGCAAAAATCAGAATCCATAAATTGGCACCTTTGAACTCTACACCTTTACGGATAGAATCCACGGTGGCCAGTTCGTTATCCTTGTCTTTTTTCAAGTCCAGATATTCTCCTAGAAAGGACTTGATAGCAAACTTATTACGTTCATCTGTCTTCATAGTTATTTCTTCTTTATAAAGCGATTAATAACAGGAATCTGACTCAATGGTAAATCCTTCTTGATAATATAAGCTATAAATAGCAATAAAAGTACGGTACGGAAAGCGAGACGGAGCACCAGATTAGGGATAGGCACCTGTTCTCCAATAACGTAAAGTACCGCTGCCAGCAGAACATAAAGTCCGAGGCTTTTCAAATCATAACGAATCGGGTATTCTTTCTGTCCTATCCAGTAGGATAACAGCAAAATTACCGCATAGCCTGCAACAGAAGCCCATGCCGAAGCAAGATAGCCGTAAACCGGCACAAATAATATGTTCAATACAACAATAATAACACAGCCGATCACCGAGAAGTAAGCTCCCCAATAGGTCTTATCCGTCAATTTATACCAAAAGGAAAGATTGAAATAAATCCCTTTACAGATTTCTGCAAGCATCACAATAGCCACCACTCCAAGGCCTTCCCAGTAACCTTTTGCCACAAGATAACGCAGCAAATCGAGGTAGAACATTACAGCAAGGAAAGCCAACAACGAGAAGATAAGAAAATATTTCATCGCAGCCGCATACATTTTTCGGTTATCTCCTTCGCGGTCTTTACCAAATACAAACGGTTCGTAAGCGTAACGGAAAGCCTGTGTAAACATGGCCATCACCATCGCTATTTTGCTGGTTGCCGCATAAATACCCAGTTGTACCAACCCTTCCTGTCGATCTTCAAAGAGAAACGGATAGATCATCTTGTCAACAGTCTGATTCAGAATACCTACCAAACCTAAGATCAATACCGGAAAAGAGTATACTACCATTCGCTTCAGTAACACCCGGTCCAACTTATAAGCAAATCCTGTCAGTTCCGGGATAAAGAAGAACATCTGGACAACCGAGATAATCAGGTTGCTGATGAAAATATATCCCACCAGATAGTCCGGATCATAAAACCAAGAGATGGTTGCCGGACAATGTACATTCAGCCACGGACACACCAACAGGAAAAACAGATTCAAACCAATGCCGCCAATGATAGAGAGTAGTTTGATAGCTGCAAACTTGACAGGGCGTTTTTTATATCGCAAATAGGCAAAAGGAATGCATTGAAAAGAATCTAAAGCTACCACAACAGCCATCATCGCTATAAATTCCGGATGATCGCCATAATCCAGTAAATTGGAAATCGGTTGCAGGAACAACAGGCAAAGGAGAACGAAAATCAAAGATACGCCTCCTACTGACAATAGGGAGTTGGCATATACTTTCATCGGGTCTTCCCCCGATTTATTGGCGAAACGGAAGAATCCCGTTTCCATACCGAACGTAAGCAGTACGAGCATCAGGGCTGTAAACGCATACACGTTCGATACGACTCCGTAACCTCCGGTAGAAACCGGCAATACGGCTGTATACAGAGGTACCAGCATGTAGTTAAGAAATCGTCCGACAATACTACTTAACCCATAAATCGCAGTATCTTTAGCTAATGATTTTAGTCCAGCCATGTTTTATTAGTGATTATCATTCAGATTGGTTCAACGTTTCTTCTTTTGTTTGAACAACCAATCCATAAATCCGGGATAATTGAAAGCCGGATTCCAGCTTCCATGATTACAACCGGGAAATTCAATATATTCCACATCTGCACCGGCAGCTTTCAGTGCTTTATATGCTTCGCGAGAACCTTTCACCGGAACTACATCATCCGCATCTCCATGAAAGATACGGAACTTCACATCTTTGGCAGCCGACAACCGGCTTGGATTGACTATACCGCAGATAGGAATTGCAGCAGCAAATATCTCCGGGTAGCGTATTACTAAATCATACGTTCCCATCGCTCCCATTGAAAGACCGATAATATAAACCCGTTGCGTGTCCACTTCGGGCATCACCAGATAGGAATCAAGCAACTGTTTGAGTGTCTGCAATATAGGACTGATCTCCTGTCCTACCGGCATTTCAGCAGGTATAAAAGACTTCGGACGTTCCGTATAAGCCCAGTAACCGTCTGTCGGACACTGCGGAATCAGCACAAAAGCAGGATACTTTTCTTGATTGACCGGATTAAGAAACATCTGTCCGCCATGAGTCAATTGCTTCTCATTATCATTTCCCCGTTCGCCGGCTCCATGCAAAAACAGCACGATGGGGTACTTCTCACCCGGTTTCACCGATTCGGGGTGAATCATCCGGTAAGGTAAGGAATCTCCTTTAGAAGAAACAAAAATATCTCTTCCATATCCCTGTTGAGCCGATAAAGAAAGGCTCAAAAAGAGAAAAACAAATAAAGTAGTCCATTGCTTCATCATCCAACTATGCTTTATAAAGTTCTTTTATACCGTTAATACCACTTATCACATGACGCTTTATGTTAGTCATTAAACAGTGTTTTCTGACTGTTATAAAGACTTCTTCCCAAATGCTTATAGGCAAGTTCGGTCACCTCACGTCCGCGGGGAGTACGTTTCATGAATCCTTCTTTTATCAGGAAAGGTTCGTAAACTTCCTCGATGGTTCCCGCATCTTCTCCCAAAGCCGTAGCAATGGTCGTTATACCGACAGGCCCGCCTTTAAACTTGTCTATAATGGTACAAAGTATCTTATTGTCTATCTCATCCAGTCCGTACTTGTCAATATTCAATGCCTCCAGCGCAAACTGGGCAATCTCTGTATCGATAGAGCCGGTGCCTTTCACCTGTGCAAAGTCACGTACCCGGCGAAGCAAAGCATTAGCAATACGGGGCGTCCCACGGCTGCGGGAAGCAATCTCCGAGGCTGCACGTACCGAGCAAGGCACATCCAGTATGGATGCAGAACGACGGATGATATTGCTCAAAATATCATCGTCATAATACTCCAAATGAAGGTTAATACCGAAACGTGCACGAAGCGGAGCCGTCAGCAGACCGCTACGCGTGGTTGCACCAACCAGCGTGAAAGGATTCAAATCGATCTGGATGCTGCGTGCCGAAGGTCCCTTATCGATCATAATATCGATGCGATAATCTTCCATGGCCGAATAAAGATATTCTTCCACTACGGGCGACAGACGATGAATTTCATCAATAAAAAGCACGTCGTTCGGTTCGAGGCTGGTCAATACACCAGCCAGATCACCCGGTTTATCTAGCACCGGACCGGAAGTTACTTTAAAGCCGACTCCCAATTCGTTGGCGATAATATTTGAAAGAGTTGTTTTTCCTAATCCGGGAGGACCATGCAACAGCACATGGTCGAGTGCTTCGCCACGCAGACGTGCCGCCTTCACAAAAATGCGAAGGTTTTCCACCACCTTGTCCTGCCCGCTAAAGTCTTCAAAGCTTAACGGACGGAGTGCATTCTCGAAATCCCGTTCTTTTGAAGTAAGCTGATGTTCGCGTATGTTAAAATCTTCCTGTTCCATTTATTTCTTGAAAAGTAGGAGACAAAGATAGAGATTTACATTCATTTTCAGTATAAGAAAGACGAAGATTTAGTTTATTTGAAACGTAATAACTACTTTTGCACTATCTATATACACGTTATCAACTATGGTTCTAAATTACATTTGGATAGGATTCTTCGTCATTGCCTTTATCATCGCTCTTATAAAAGTGATTGTTTTGGGAGATACGGAGATATTTACGGCTATCATGAACGCTACATTCGACTCTTCAAAGACAGCTTTCGAGATATCGCTGGGACTTACGGGTGTACTGGCCCTTTGGTTAGGTATCATGAAAATCGGCGAGAACAGCGGATTGATTAATGCACTGGCCCGCTTTCTTAGTCCGGTGCTTTGCCGTCTGTTTCCAGACATTCCTAAAGGGCATCCGGTGTTAGGCTCCATCTTCATGAATATGTCCGCCAATATGCTTGGTCTCGACAATGCCGCCACCCCGCTGGGGTTGAAAGCTATGAAAGAGCTACAGGATCTGAATCCGAAAAAGGACACTGCTTCCAATCCGATGATTATGTTTTTGGTGATTAATACATCCGGCCTTATCATCATTCCGATCAGTATCATGGTATATCGTGCACAAATGGGGGCTGCACAGCCTACAGATGTATTTATCCCTATTCTGCTAAGTACTTTCATTTCCACTTTAGTAGGAGTCATAGCAGTGAGCATCGCTCAAAAGATAAACTTAATCAATAAGCCTATTCTCATTTTAATGGGCATTATTTGTCTTTTCTTTTCCGGCTTGATTTACTTGTTCCTAAGCGTTTCACGAGAGGATATGGGTACTTATTCTACATTGATAGCGAATATTCTGCTATTCAGTGTCATTATCCTGTTTATTCTGACGGGAGTCAGGAAAAAAATCAATGTATACGATTCGTTTGTAGAGGGAGCTAAAGAAGGGTTTACGACGGCTGTGCGCATCATCCCTTATCTGGTTGCTTTTCTTGTAGGAATTGCAGTGTTCCGCACTTCGGGAGCAATGGATTTTCTGGTGGGAGGCATCGGCTATATAGTAGGCTTATGCGGAGTCGACACGAGCTTTGTAGGTGCACTGCCTACCGCATTGATGAAATCACTTAGCGGTAGCGGTGCGAACGGATTGATGATCGATACGATGAAAGAACTGGGACCTGATTCGTTTGTAGGACGTATGAGTTGTGTAGTTCGCGGAGCTTCGGACACCACATTCTACATTCTGGCCGTTTATTTCGGCAGTGTGGGGATCACCAAGACTCGTAATGCGGTGACTTGCGGTCTGATAGCAGACTTCTCGGGTATCATAGCCGCTATCTTAATCAGTTATTTATTTTTCTTTTAAATCATAACATTCAATTATGGCTGTAACTTATCAAACAGAAGGCGTAAAAATGCCTGACATCAAGAAACGTGAGACTACGGAATGGATAAAGGCCGTAGCTGCTTCTTACGGGAAAAGACTCGGTGAAATCGCTTATATCTTCTGCTCGGACGAAAAAATTCTGGAAGTAAACCGTCAGTATCTGCAACATGATTACTACACGGATATTATTACTTTCGATTATTGTGAAGGCGATCGTCTATCAGGTGACTTATTCATCAGCCTAGATACGATACGCACCAATGCTGAACAGTTTGGAACTTCATACGAAAACGAACTACATCGTGTGATTATCCATGGAATTCTTCACTTGTGCGGCATCAACGATAAAGGTCCCGGGGAGCGGGAGATTATGGAAGGTGCTGAAAACAAAGCATTATCTATACGAAAAGTGTAAACAAGCCTCAACAGCAAACGATTTCAATAAACAAGCGATTTATTCAAACATACTATACTGTAACATACTGTATAGGGATATTCCTAAAATAATAAAATTTAAGGCAACTAATTCATTGCGAGTTAGTTGCCTTTTTTGTATCTTTAAGC